>DAIUCB010000114.1:0-8716 GCA_036846385.1 Bacillota bacterium
ATATTACAAGACAAGAAATATGTGTTATGATTTTCCGGACACTTTCGGCAAGTATTCCCAGTCTGAAAAATGATTCTGTATCATTAGTTTTCCCATTCAAGGATGCTGCAAAAATTGCCTCATGGGCGCAAGATGCAATGAAATTTGCCTACAATAATGGTATCATGAAGGGTATTTCGGCAGATACGATTGATCCCTTATCCTTCACCACGAGAGAACAGGGGATTGTGCTTTTGCTGCGTACCTACAAAAAATACAGCGATTCGAGTGTAAAGGGAATAATCAAAGTAATTCCGGGACCTTCTCCGATTAAAAACACCAAGCAAAAATTTGAATTTACCGTTAACAGCAACAATGTTTTTTTTCCTAAATTTGATGAGCGCATAGAGCTTTGTGTTGCAGATAAGGCAGGTAAGCCGACAACCCCACCGATATTTTCATATTATGATATTTATGACAAATTATTTCCTTTGTTTGCAAGCTTAAACGATATATATATCAAGCCTAAACTGCCTGATTTGAACGATAATATTATAAAACCAAATTTGCCTGACATAAACAAAATAAAATTACAGCCGCCGATAAAGGAAAGACCATCAGGACCTGTTTATACAAGGGCTGATTATGGCGCCTTCATTGATAAATCAGGCGATAAGGTCAGATGGTTTGCATTCAGGCTTAAAAATGCTCAGAGTGCAGCAAAGGTAGTATGGCAGATTTCAAAAGTACAATTTTCCGGATTTAAATCAGATTGGAAAAGTCAGCCCGGAATAATAGCCTCAGGTGAAATTTCTCCTTCTGCCAAAGAATTCTCTGTAGATTTTGCAAAAGCACTAATGAATAAATTAGAGCTTAATAAATTTAATTTGCCAAATAAAAGAGAAATTCTGCAGCTGCAAAAGACATATTACATACGTGCAGTACCGGTGGATTCCTTTGGAAATCCTATAGGTGACCCCGGCAAAGGTATTGCTCTTTTGTATGGAAGCAAATTGCCATCGTTAAATGAAAATACCGATTCGGATTTTGAGCTTTGGGCGACGAAATCGTATTTAGGCAGTTATACTGCGGAAAATAATGATGAACCTACACATGATCCCTATAAAAACGGAAACATAGTAGGCGTTGATCCAAAAACAAACGCAAAACGACTTTTCCATTTTCACGGTATAGATAAAAAGACAACCAAAATTATTATACAGGTATACAGCGAGGGTTTTGATACAGGACAAAGCTATTTAAACAGAGCAAATATGGTATATGAAAAAGAATATACATTGCCGGTACAATCAAATGATATTCCGTCAAGTGCATCTGAATATAAGCCTTCAGTTACAGTCCCCTTTGCCGAATTTGGAAAGGCAGCAGCAGATATGGCAGAGGAAGAGTATATTAAATACTTTGTCAGAGGAATTGCAATAGCAGATGATGAGCTTCCGGGTAAAGAGGAAGCACAATACTCGGATGTTATAACGGTAGAATATGGTTTTGGCAAGCCTATTAAATTAATATATCCTCCGCCTAAATATGATAAATATGAAAAAATAAATATTTCCTTTCCATCGGTTACCATTAAGGGATATAAATCAGTACAATGGGCGGACCCTGAATACCTTTCCCATTATTATATATACAGAAAACCCGAACCCATGGAAATAACCTGTAATTGGGTTAATTCGAATACAGGAGAGGTATTAAAATCATATTATTCGGTGATGATGAATCCCTTTAGCTCCGATAAAATGTCTGAGGCGGAATATAGGGAAGTTATAAATCGTGTATTGCCGGTAGGGGCTAAGGTATATATACCGGAGCCTAAAGAAGAGGACAAATCTTGGTATGAGGAATTATTCGAAGGAGTAGTTGGATTTTTCAAAGATTTGGTTAGCGTTATAGCAAAGATTTATACAAAAATTCAACAGACCTATGAAAATATCAAATCAGGACTTGTAAACTTCGTTGTAAATCTATGTCCGATAGAATCTCTGAGAGGATATTTCAAGACGGCATTGGAGGGATTGATTAATTGCGGCTTGATTGCTATAGGATTGCCTCCTACATTGCCGAATTTTGAAAAGCTGGCTGAAGAAAATATATCATATTTTGCACAGCTTGCATTGACAGAGGCAGGAATTCCTCCAAATGAAATAACAGATGAATTGACTGATAAGGTAGCCGGAGAAATGGTAAAACAATTTTCAGCTGCAGATAAAACGAGTGATGAAAATCCTGTCAAAGCTCCGTTCTTGAAATTAGATCCTGATTACTTATACAGTCCGGCCTATGTGGAGCTTGAAATGTCTAACAATACAGACTATCCGTCTGTGCCCGGTGCCTTTGATTTAAATGTACATTTCAAATTGAAACAAAGCGGGCTATATGCAACGTCATATGATCCTGTCGGATTATCACTGATAAATGATACTAATAGCTATGGTTATGACCCATATGGCTCCGGAATTAAATCTGCCGTAGATTACGAAAATCATTTCGTATACGGACTTAACGGCTATACGGTTAATTATCAGAATGGAGATGAGGCAATATATGAGGTATTTAAACCTATTGTCAATCAAACAGTTCCTGTCATACCTCCACATACAAAGCAGACTCTAAAGGTATATATGGAGCGGGGAGGCTTTGCTTCAGTAAGCAGATATCCTACCGCAGAGGGTCCGAGGTATGAAGATTTCTATAATATGTATTTTGAAAATGGAAATAAGGATTATACGTATTTTGAGCTTTCACATTATTATCCGACAGCTGAAGAATATTTGTTAAAAGAGGCTTTTATGAATAATCAAATTATATATCTTGATCCTAAGACAGATTATTCATATTATAACGGATATGATTTTATGACCTACTATGACGGAAAAGAGCTTTACTACTTTGATGCAACAGGCTTTAATCAGCAGTTACAGATGCCTGTAAATCAAGATTGGTAAAAACATCTGAAAATCATAAAAAATGGTGAATAAATTTATTCACCATTTTTTTAATTTATTCTCTTAGTAATCTAAGGAATCCTGTGTTGTTGCTTATTCTAAATTAATTAAAATGTTGATCCTTTTCCGCCAACGTTTCCGCTCATTCCTGATCCGCTCATTTGTCTCTGAGCCATTTCAACTAATCTCTTAGTCATGTATCCACCTACGTAACCATTTTGTCTTGCTGTAAGGTTACCTTTATCTACCTGTTCATAGTTTGTTAAGCCTAATTCATTAGCTATTTCAGCTTTCATTTGATTTAATGCTTGCTTTGCTTCCGGAACAACTATATTGTTGCTTCCGCTGTTGTTTGAATTTGCCATGTTGTGTCTCCTTTCTTGATAGATGTATTTTTATTATTAGCTTTTGAAATTATTTTAATCATGTAAGTAATAGATTTCTTGGTAACTTTATACTGTTAAAATTACCTATAAGCTTTGCTAAACATGATTAGATTTCAAAACGAAAATCAATTAACTGACTTTCTATGCTTATTATTAGCGCTGATGAACAAATAATACATGGCAAATTTATGTACTATAGGATATGGATAGGAAAATAAGATATTTATTACGTTTAGTAATAAAAAAATGATGTACTTATTTATTATTATGTGATAAAATTATAAAAGTATTGTAACTGAATTTTTTTATTTTCATAAAATAATATAAAATATAAAAAGGAGGTAATAAAAAAGCTTAAACAATATTATTATAGCGCCAGAACTTATTTATTTAAGTTGACGAGGACAGAGTTTATCGAGATTTCGGCGGATGCTCTGCGGTGTAGCTTCATCGATAGGGTTTTAACAAAAATAGCATTAAGAGCTATTACAAAATAAAACCTGATAGCTTTAACAATTATTGAAATAACATATCTGTTTAAGTTTTCCCATATATATGAAAATAGAAGAATGATGTTTTTATGCTTGAAAATAAATTTCAAATTTTCAGGTATTATTTGTTTTGAAAAAATAAAAAATATGAAATGGAGACTTTTGATATGTGTGGAATAGTAGGTTATATAGGTTTTGAAGATGTAAAGGAAATTATATTAGGCGGACTTGAAAAGCTGGAGTACAGAGGATATGATTCGGCAGGAATAGCAATTGTTAATAATAATGATGTATATGTGTGCAAGGAAAAGGGAAGAATTGCACAGCTGAGAGAATGTATGGATGAATATGCTTCGGGAACTCTCGGGATAGGTCATACAAGATGGGCAACACATGGCGAACCAAACAGAATAAATTCTCATCCTCACCAAAGCAGCTCAAAACGCTTTACTCTTGTTCACAACGGAATAATTGAAAATGAAGATGAGCTGAGATTAAAATATTTGAAGGATACTCAGTTTACAAGCGATACAGATACTGAGGTTATAGTTCAACTGATAGAAAGATTTGTGCTGGACGGAGAAAGTGTTGAGCTTGCAATCAGGCATACAATGAGTGAGCTTGAAGGATCATATGCGCTTGCCATACTCGACAGAGAGGATATGAATACACTTTATGCAGCTAAAAATAAGACACCGCTTCTTGCAGGACTCGGCGATGGCTTCAACATGCTGGGCAGCGATGCTATGGCAATGATTAATCATACAAACACCTTCTATGAAATCGAGGATAAGGAATTTTTAAAGCTTACAAAGGATTCTATAGAAATATTTACTATATACGGAAATAAAATAACAAGAGAACCATATAAAGCAGATATAGATGCGGCAGATACGGAAAAAGGAACATATCCTCATTATATGATGAAGGAAATTGAAGAGCAGCCATTTGTAATCAGAAGAATCATGTCTCAATATTCAGATGAAAACGGAAAAATGTTTATGAATCCCGAAATAATCGAGGGTATAAGAGCATGTGACAAATTATATATAATTGCCTGCGGTACCAGCTATCATGCAGGATTGGTCGGAAAGCAGTTCTTTGAAAAAATCGCCGGAAAGCCTACAGAGGTTATAATCGCAAGTGAATTTATATACAATATGCCGTTATTGACAGAAAAACCATTGTTTTTGTTCATATCTCAGAGCGGTGAAACAGCGGATTGCAGAGCTGTTTTGGTTAAGGTAAAGGAAATGGGCTACAAAACCCTTACAATGACAAATGCCAAGGGTTCAACTCTGTCAAGAGAGGCAGACAACACATTGCTTTTATATGCAGGTCCGGAAATTGCAGTAGCATCAACTAAGGCATATACAGCACAAATAGCAGTTCTTTCAATACTTGCAGCTCTTGTAAATAACAATACAGATATTAATGTATTCAAGGAGCTCAGTAAAATAGCATATACAATGGAAACTCTTTGCGATGACAAGGATAATTATAAAAAACTCGCAGAAAAATATTTAAACAGCAGACATTGCTTCTACATAGGAAGAGGAATGGACTATTTTGTTTGCTTGGAAGCAGCACTTAAGCTTAAGGAAATATCCTATATTCACACAGAGGGCTTTGCTGCAGGAGAGCTGAAGCACGGACCGATAGCTTTGATAGAAGAAAATACTCCTGTTGTAGCTGTAATAACACAGGAAAATATAAATCTTAACACTAGAAGCAATATAAAAGAGGTCAAGGCAAGAGGTGCTGCAACATTGGTAATATCAATGCGCAGATTGAGTCAAGAAACAGATGAAATTGTTATAGATGATATTCATGAGCTGTTGTCACCGCTGGCAGCCATAATACCGGCACAATATTTATCCTACTATGCCGCACTTCAAAAAGGCTGTGACATAGATAAACCAAGAAACCTTGCAAAATCAGTAACAGTGGAATAACATAGAGTTTTATAATTTTAGAAAGCAAAATCACATGCAAAATACATGTGATTTTTGTTTGTGACAAGGTTTTTGGCAAGCTGATATCTTAAAGATCAAAGTCACATGGGTAATACAGAAATCAGATGCTGTTTAAATCTTAACTTGAAATGTAGTGCAAAAAGACCGGAAGTCAAACTGTAATCAAAAAGAACCATCTTAAATGATTTTATGACAACTCTATATATTTTCCTGTTTTTTATAAATTTGTATTGACCATTATAGCAAATAGAGATAAAATTAAAAAAATTTATGTAAATAGGGGGTAAGTTATGGAAGACTGTGTACATATTGTACGGGAGCATTATGACAGCGATGTGCAGAAGGAGTGGGATAGACTGGAAGTACATCCATTTGAATTTATTATAACTACAAGAATGATGGACAGATATATTAAGCCTGGTGACAGAATTCTTGATATAGGAGGAGGTCCTGGACGATATTCGATTTATTATGCTAAGAAAGGCTGTGATGTTACTCTTATAGATTTATCTTCAGAAAATATAAAGTTTGCCCTTGAAAAATCTAGAGAAATGAATGTAAACATTAAAGCGATTTCCGGTGATGCAAGAGAAGTAGGTAAATTGGCGGAAGGGAAATTTGATCATATATTTGTTATGGGTCCTATGTATCATCTTCTGGATGAAGAAGACAGAATCAAAGCATTAAATGAAGCCATAGCTTTACTTAAAAGTAGAGGGCTGATATATGTTTCCTTTATTCTTATGTTTGCCGGCATGATTTACGGAATGAAGGATGCACCTCAGTTTTTGCTTTTGGAAACAGAGCAGATTTTTATTGATGCTGTTTTAAGGGGCAAATCCTACAGTGGAGATGCATTCACAAAAGCATTTCTTATAGACCAGAAAAAGATTTTGCCTTTTATGAATAAATTTCCACTTGAAATGAAGAGTTTTTTTGGTCAGGAAAGCATTCTTTCACCATGTGAATTAAATATACTTAAGCAGTCTCAGGAAGTAATCGACAAATGGGTAGAGATTGCTGAAAAATTGTGCGATAGAGATGAATTGATAAGTTATTCCGAACATGCTATGTATATAGGACAAAAGATTTAAAAGATACACCTAATACTCATTAAGCTTTAGAATACAATAGGACTGTATTAGCCTTTATGAGTTTGACTTATAAATAGAATTAAAGAAAGGTATTTGTTTACAGCCGTTTTGTAATAATCTTGCATAGCGGCTATTTACATTCTATCACAAACAATTGCTTGATTCATTATTCGGATACCTGGAACGAAAATATGATTTTATATTCCCATGATTTTGATAAAAATATAACAAAATTACCTTGTAACATTCGAGATATAAGACTATACTGTATATAACCTTATATTAACTATAATGTTTTGGGAGGTATACTATGGATTGCTTAGCGATTGGGAAAATGGCAAAATTGAATAATATTTCCGAGCAAACTCTGAGGCTGTATGACAGGATGGGCTTGCTTAAACCTTTTTACATAGACAGAGAAAATAATTATCGTTACTACAACATAAAGCAATGTGCCATAATCGACATGATTCAATATATGAAGGAGCTTGGCATGCCCCTTAAGGAAATTAAAAAGCAGTTTGATAAAAAGGAAATATCAATTCTAAAAAACATGCTCAACAAACAAAATCTTCGTATAGATGAAGAAATAAATTATTTAATGTATCAGAGAATGGCGATAAAACGCACTCTTGATAGCCTTGAGCGCTATGAAAAATGTCCTCCTCCCGGAACTATAACAATCGAGTATATAGGAGAACGCCATTTGTATTCACATGATACAGGTGTTAACTTTTACGATTACGGCATAGAAAAATATGAGGAATTGCTGAGAGAATTCAAGGCTCAGATGTTAACAGATTCACTGCCGATGATATTTTTCTGCAATGCAGGCACTATCATGAAAAAAGAAATGCTTTACGAAAGAAAATTCGAGTCAACTGAAATATTTGTGCAGGTGGAAAAGGGTTTTAAAGCGAGAAATATAAAGTCAGTCCCTGGTAATTTATATTTATGTATATATGGCGACAGTTTTGAAAAGGAAATTTCCCTTGCAAATAACCTGCTTAATGAAATAAAAGAAAAAGAGTATGAGATAGTCGGTGATTATATTTGCGAAGTTGTTGCCGAACTGCCTGTGTTTGACAATTCTCAGCGAGGCATGTATATCAAGCTGCAGGTTCCGATTAAAATTCAGCAGCATAATTCATAATTAAAGATAGAATAAAATAATGCAAAAAGTTTGAAAAAAATTTAACAAAAGTACTTGACTCTATACCCGGTATAAGAATTAGAATGAAAGTACAAGGTAAATAATATACCTTGTTTGCCGAAAATAATTCGGCATGCAGTTAATTTCTAATTATTATATCGAAAGGAAGGTAAATAATATGTTCAAAGAAAAAGTAAGAGTAGTTCAATATGGCTGCGGTAAGATGTCAAAGTATACTTTGCGTTATTTGTATGAAAGTGGTGCAGAAATTGTAGGAGCTATCGATGTAAATCCTGCAGTGGTAGGCATGGATGTCGGAGACTGGGCAGGTCTCGGTGTTAAACTGGGAGTCACAATACGTTCTGATGCGGACAATGTATTGGATGAATGTGATGCAAATATTGCCGTAGTTACATTGTTCAGCTTTATGAAGGACGTATATCCTCATTTTGAAAAATTGGTAAGCAGAGGAATCAATGTAATAACAACATGTGAGGAAGCAATATATCCATGGACGACATCTTCCGAAATAACAAACAAATTAGATAAGCTTGCTAAGGAAAATAACTGCACAATAGCAGGTTCAGGGATGCAGGATATTTTCTGGATAAATATGATAAGCTGTGTGGCAGGCGGAGTTCATAAAATAGAAAAAATCGAAGGTGCTG
>DAIUCB010000115.1:0-8686 GCA_036846385.1 Bacillota bacterium
ACATCTTTGGCAACTGCTTCAAAGGCTTCTCCTTTATTTAATCTTTCAACGACTGCTTTTGCCTCTTCTTCTGTATTAACTAAAATATGGCTTGCTCTGACTTTTTGATCCATTTTAAATTCTTTAAACAATTCTTTTAATTCGTCATCGGTAGGAACTAAGGTTTCGATATTTTTATCTATATAATGATTTATTATAAATTCTTTCTTTATTGCTTCCTTTAAATATTCTTCTGACATTTCGTTTGTTTTTAAAAATTCCTGATAACCTTCATCATTGTCAAAGTATCCTTTATATACATTTAATTCCGTGGTAAGCTCTTCATCTGTCATCTTAATACCGTCTTTTATTGCCGCATCTACCAACACTCTTTCTAATATCATATTCTCCATTATAGCAGTGTCTTTATAAAAGCTTCCCAGTGTTTTTCCGGGAGATATTTCCTTGTCCCATGCACCCTCACCATACTGAGTTTCTACCATTTTTTTATAAGCTGCCAGAGTTTCGTCAAATTCCTTTTGTGTAATTGCTTTCCCGTTTACTGTTGCCAATACTCCCTCTTGATTTATTAAATCCGAAGATGGATTTTTTTTATTATTTGAACAACCGGTTGATGCTATTGCTATAAGCAATAATAACGATAAACTTATAATTTTTTTATACTTTCTCATTTTTTTCCTCCTTAGCAGGTTTAATTAACTCTGCTTTATAATTGTTTAATTTTTCAAACATACTTTCCAGCTCTTTCAATATATTCATTTGTTCCAAGGAATCTAATCTATATTTTATTACAGGCTCCTTTGATATATCAAATTTAATTTTATCCTTAAAATTATCTATAATGTAACCGACAAAATCCGAACTGAAATCATTTATTAAATTCACTTCGATGATAACAAAATTGCCTGTTTGTGTTATTGATTTTATTTTTAACTTTTTGCACAACGATTTAATATAAGAGATTTTCAGCAAATTATCCACCTGCTTTGGCGGTGTACCAAATCTGTCTATTATTTCTTCTGTTATATCAAAAATATCCTCTTTATTTGAGGTTGCTGCAATTTTCTTGTATATTTCAATTTTTTGCTCTTCATTTTCTATATACGTTGATGGTATATATCCATCAACATTCAAATCAACTGTAGTTTCTATTTCTTCATCAATTTTCCCTGAGCCTTGGAGCTCTTTTACTGCTCTGTCTAAAAACTTAACATACAAATCATATCCTATTGCAAGCATATGTCCATGCTGCTCTGCACCTAAAATATTACCGCAGCCTCTGATTTCTAAATCTCTCATGGCTATTTTAAACCCTGAGCCGAATTCAGTGAATTCTCTGATTGCTTTTAATCTCTTATCTGCAACCTCTGACAGCATTTTATCCTTTTCATATGTCAGATATGCAAAAGATATTTTGTTTGACCTGCCTATTCTTCCACGCAGCTGATATAATTGAGATAATCCTAAATGATCAGCATTATCTATTATCAGAGTATTGACATTGGGAATATCCATTCCTGTTTCGATAATAGTTGTACATACAAGTATATCATATTCTTTTTTTACAAACTCAAGCATTACATTTTCCAGATGTCTCTCACTCATTTGACCATGTCCGACAACTATTCTTGCCTCCGGCAAAAGCTTTTGAAGCTTTGAGGCTGTGTTATCTATGTCAATAACCCTGTTATGGACATAATAAACCTGACCTCCTCTGGATAATTCCTTTTCTATGGCATCCTTGATAATTCCTTCATTGTACTCTATAACATAGGTTTGAATCGGTAATCTGTCTCCGGGAGGCTCTGAAATTATACTCATGTCTCTCACACCTATCATAGACATATGCAGTGTCCTTGGTATAGGTGTTGCGGATAATGTTAAAACATCAATATTAGTTTTTAGCTTTTTAATTGACTCCTTATGTTTTACGCCAAATCTTTGCTCTTCATCTATAATAAGGAGCCCTAAATTTTTGAATTTCAAATCCTTAGATAATATTTTGTGTGTTCCGATAACAACATCTATTAAGCCTTTATTTAAATCATTGATAATTTTAGCCTGCTGATAGGGAGTTCTGAATCTGCTCAGCATTTCGATTTTTATGGGATAGCCTCTGAATCTTTCCATAATATTAGTATAATGCTGTTGCGCAAGTATTGTAGTGGGTACCAGTATTGCAACCTGCTTTGAGTCCATTATAGCCTTAAAGGCTGCTCTTAATGCAACCTCTGTCTTTCCGAAGCCCACATCGCCGCAAAGCAATCTATCCATTGCAATCGGTTTTTCCATATCTTTTTTGATTTCCTTAATACATTTCAGCTGATCATCTGTTTCCTCAAAAGGAAATTTATATTCAAATTCTTTTTGCCATTCAGAATCCGGAGAGAAAGCATATCCCTTTATTACCTTTCGCTCTGCATACAGCCTTACTAATTCACCGGCCATATTTTCAATGGCAGCCTTAGTACGCTCCTTTGTTTTAATCCAGTCCTGGCTGCCCATTTTATTAAGCTTGGGCTTTTCTGAGTCTGAACCGATATATTTCTGTATAAGAGACATCTGGTCAACTGGAACATAAAGCTTATCTTCGCCCTTATATTTAATACATAAATAGTCCTTTTTTATATTTTGGACGTCTATTTTTTCTATACCGATATATTGTCCGATACCGTGGTGCTCATGTACTACATAATCACCTACCTTCAAATCGGTAAAAATTTCAATTTTAGAGCCTTTTGCCTTTTTTCTGTTTTGGGACTTTTTCCTGACGGAGCCAAAAATCTCATTTTCCGTCAGTATCAGAATTTTATTTTCATAATATTCAAAGCCTTTTTTTAAATCCCCT
The DNA here is from genome assembly GCA_036846385.1 of Bacillota bacterium. Classification (GTDB taxonomy): domain Bacteria; phylum Bacillota; class Clostridia; order Tissierellales; family Sedimentibacteraceae; genus Sedimentibacter. The sequence goes on from DAIUCB010000115.1 coordinate 2,849, forward strand.
GTTGTTAAAATTATCTGTCCGCTTTCAGCTTCAATGTTTGAATCACTTGACAGTGTTGTACGGCATTCGTAATCATTAAGCAAATTATAAAGCTTTCTGCAGCCGTCCTGATTGCTTAATACTATAGCAATTTTATATCCCTTGTATTTATACCTGTTTAAATCCTTGGATAAATCGTCTAGCTTACCGTAATAGGAGGGTGCTTCTTTAAATAAAAATTGAATTGTTTCTTCCGTATCAATTGCTTTATTGGTATTGCTGTTTAATGCAATATAATTTTTTTCTAAAAGCTTTGCTTTTATTTCATGCTCTTCATAATAAATTTTGTTTTGTTTTTTAAATATCTCTCCCTTTTCAAAAAGCTCGCCGTATTTAACCTGAAAGCTTTCATTCAAAGTTTTTAATTCTTCGAATACTCTTTCAGGTTCATCTATCATTACAATAAAATCATCATCAAAATAATCGAGAATACTGACAAATTCCTCCTCTATGTAGGGCACCAGCATATCGGCATTTTCAATACTAAAGCCTTCACTAAGTTTAGAATTGTAGCTGTTGAATAAGTTCTTAAGTCTTTTTTCTGCTTCCTTTGAATCAGGCAAAGTCTTAATTTTACCGAGTCTTTTATTATAGTCCTTTTCTACCTCCGAGAGAACTTTTTTTATTTCATCCTCTTCAAAAATTACATCGCTGCATGGTATAATTTTTATCGATTTTTGATTTTTAACTGACCTCTGTGTTTTTATGTCAATTAATCTTATAGAATCTATTTCATCATCAAAAAATTCGATTCTGCATGGATTCGTTTCAGATGGTGAAAATATATCAATTATTCCGCCTCTGACAGAAAATTGTCCTATTCCTTCTACCGCATCAACTCTTTCATATTTTAATTTTATCAAATTACTTTTTAATTCATTTAAATCATAACTTTTACCGTATTTTAATTCTATTATATATTTCTTAAATCTATCTTTAGACATCACCCTTGTTGCTATCGAATTTACAGACGCTGTAACGATTATTTTCTTAGTTGATATAATCCTATCAAATATATTTGTCCTTTGATAATCAATATCCTTGCTTAATGCATCCACATTGTACAGAATAAATTCTTTTGGTAATAGTCTTTTAACATCTGATGTATATGTTTTTATCTCTTCCTCAAATTTTTTCGATTTCGATTCATTGCTTGTCAATATCAATATTTTATCAACAGTGTTATCCGATAAATTGCATGCCAAATAAGCCAGCCCTTCTTCGTTAAGACCTTGAAGCAGCTGGCGCTTTCTTTTTTTAACGTTGTCAAAAACAGTTTTATATTTTTCTGTTTTTTGAAATTGAGTAAATAATACCTTATCCATATCTTATTGCGAAGGATCAAAGTTCCTCTTCGTTCTCCTATTGCTCTCCTATTGTCCTTATATTATACTTTTGCATTGCGCTTTCAAGGTTGGTTTTTATTATTTCTTCGGAGGATTCAGCAGCAAATTTTATTATTTCATTAATTTTCAGTCTTTCATCCGGATTAAATCTCTGCAGCACATAGTCGGCAAGATCCACATCCGGATTTCTGTCTATTCCGATTCTTATACGTGGAAATTTTTCGCTTCCTAAGCTGCTTACTATCGATTTCATGCCATTGTGCGTACCTGAGCTGCCGTGCGGACGAATTCTTAATGCTCCTACCGGAATATCTATATCATCGTATATTACTATCAGATTTTCCAAGGGTACCTTAAAGTAATTAATAATTTCCGAAATTGCTGTTCCGCTTCTGTTCATATAGGTTACCGGTTTTACGAGCATGACTTTTTCTCCGTTTATATTTAATTCCCCATAAACAGAGTTAAATTTTAATTTATTCAAATTTATTTTGTATTTTTCAACAAGATAATCAATTGCATCAAATCCTACATTATGTCTTGTTCCGGCATATTCCTTTCCCGGATTGCCTAATCCTGCTATTATGTACATATGAAATATTTACCTCTTTTCAACTAATAAGCTATCTAATATAAAATTAGTGACATTAAAATCTATTTTTGCCTAAACCCTTTTTGTTTACCTGCCTAGCTCTGCCTATTGCCAAATCATCAGTATCAACATCTTCGGTAATAGTTGAGCCACAGGCTACATAACCGCCGCTGTTTACTGTTACGGGCGCAACAAGATTTGAGTTACTGCCGATAAATGCTCCGTCACCGACAACAGTTTTAAATTTATTTTTACCGTCATAATTTACAAATACGACACCGCAGCCTATATTTACATTCTTGCCTACTTCAGCATCTCCTATGTATGATAAATGAGAAGATTTTGAATTATCTCCGATAGATGACTTTTTAACCTCGACAAAATCACCTATTTTTACATTTTTACCAAGTCTGGTTCCGGGTCTTAAATATGCAAAGGGACCAACTGATGTTCCTTCATCAATATATGAATCGATAACCTTTGAGCTTTCAATACAAACATAATCGTTAACCTTTGAATTAATTATCCTGCTATTTGGTCCGATTGTGCAATTCTTTCCTATAGCTGTTCCCTGTTCAAGAATAACTCCCGGATATATAACAGTATCATTTTCAATAGTTACAGAAGCATCTATATAAGTATGCTCAGGATCTATAATAGTTACTCCTGCTATCATATGTTTTTTGTTAATCCTTTGCTGCATTATTTTATTTACCTCAGAAAGCTGAACCCTGTCATTTACTGCTTTAATATCAGTTTCATCCTCCAAAACATATCCGCCGATTTTATAGCCCTCTGAGTTTAAAACCTTAATTGTATCTGTCAGGTAATATTCTCTTTGCGAATTGTTTGTATCTATTTTTTTCAAAGCTTCCTTTAGCTTAAGTCCTTTAAAGCAAAATATTCCTGTATTTATCTCTTTTATTTTTTTTAATTCATCAGAAGCATCTTTTTCTTCAACAATTCTCTTTACCGACATATCATTGTTTCTGATTATTCTGCCATACCCCTTCGGATTTTCAAAACAGGCAGTCATAACAGTTGCTACGCAATTATTGTTTTCATGGTAATTAATTAAGCTGTTTAAGGTTTCACTTGTTATGAGTGGCCCGTCTGCACATAAAATAATAACCGTATCATCATCCTCGATATATTTGGCAGCCATCATTGCGGCATATCCTGTACCATAGGGAACACCTTCGCCGATTGGCTGTTCCACTGTTTGAACTCCATAATCTTTAATATTTTCTTCTATTTTTTCTTTTCCATGCCCCAGTACTATAACATTTTTATCAATTCCTGATTTTTGAGCAGCTTCAATTATATATCTAATCATTTCTTTACCACAAACCTTATGTAAGGTTTTAGGAGTTTCTGATTTCATTCTTGTCCCTTCACCGGCTGCCAAAATTATAGACATACTCATATAATTATCCTCCTATAAAGCTAAGCTTCCTTTGATAAGCTTTATTTTATTTAGCTATTATACATCATAATATATGCTACTTCAAGTAAATTAACTACTAAACAATAAATCTGTATAACCTTTTTGAGCACAAAAAATAGGGTCTTATAAAAGACCCAGAAACTGTTGATAATTATATCAGCAGTTATGCGTTACAGAATAGCCTCCGCTTCAATCTCGTCTTCATTTTCTTCTGTACGCTTCTCCTCATAAGCCTTGAATACTGCCTCTGCTACAAGATTCCTTGTATCTGAGTTAATCGGGTGGGCAATATCCTTGAACTCTCCATCCGGCATTTTTCTGCTTGGCATTGCTATAAACAGACCATTTTGTCCCTCAATGATTTTTATATCATGTACTACAAAACAATCCTCAAATGTTACAGAAACGATTGCCTTCATCTTACCTTCTGAGTTGATTTTTCTTACTCTGACATCCGTTATCTTCATGTTGTCACCACCTTCCCCCAAAAAAATTATGTCTAATTAAATGCATTATACTACATATGGAATATAATTGCAAAAAAACATTTTCATTTTTGATAAAAAAAATATGAAATTATCTTAACAATTTAAAATTCGGCTCTATTTCAATGATTCCTTCTTTTTCGTTCATCTTTTTCAAAACCATCAGAGATAAATAATTATCAACGAGCTTCTTTTCAGGCTCCAAGGTTTCTATTACAACTGCCGTTCCTACTACATTGACATTAAATTCTCTCATCATATCAGCCATTCCCTTTGCAGTTCCTCCACCCTTCATAAAGTCATCCACAATCAAAACAGTAGAATTTTCTTTAAGGGATCTTCTTGACAAGGACATAGTTTGAATATTGTTTGAAGAACCTGATACATAATTTATACTGACGGTTGCGCCTTCAGTTACCTTGTTGTTTCTTCTTATAACAGCAACAGGTATATTTAGCTTTTGAGCAGTAAGTATGGCTACCGGAATACCTTTAGTTTCAACAGTTACAATATAATCTATTTTTTTTTCACTGAATTCAGATGATATTATTTTTGCAATATTGGTTACAATATTCGGATTATTAAACAAATCAGTCATATAAATATATCCGCCTGCTATAATTCTGTTTTTCTGAGAAAACATATTGCACAGTTCAATTAATATACCCTCTTTTTCCTTTAATCCCAAAACCGGAATAAAAACCGCTCCGCCTGAGGCTCCCGAAATAGTTTCGATTTTGCCGTATTCAAGCTCCCCAACAAGCTCCTTAACAATGTGAACATCCTCACTTATAGTAGATTTCGCTGCATTAAAAATCTCTGAAAAATAATTATATGAAAAAATATAATTTGGTTTTTCAGCAAATATTTTCATTAATGCGCCAATTCTTTGATTTCTTTTATATTTTTTTACCATAGGTATATAAATTCTCCAATACCGAATACTTTGCTAAATTATACTATATAAGTTCGTGTATTTCAAGAAATATTTATTCATACATCGTATTAAAATTGTTAACCTGCCCTTCTCTTATATATCCAATCAAATCCAAGCTCTGCTATTAAAATTGAGGCAAAGATAAATGCAAAAGCTATTATCATAATCAATGTATATTTTTCTTTTAGAAAGATTACTCCGAATATACTACCTACTACTGATTCTAAGCTGAGTATAATTGCAGCGTGAGAGGTTTGTGTATATTTTTGTCCTATTGTCTGCATCAGAAAGCAAAGCATAGTCGTTACTATACTTAAATAAGCCATACTGAATATACCCTTTAAATTTATCGCCAGCGGTGACTTATCAAAGAGCATCGCTATTAAAAATATAACAGTGCATGATGACATTTGTATTGTTGATATAATATATGGATCCTTTTCTGAAGCAAAAATACCTGTGACAACTATTTGCCATGCAAAGGATATTGCACATAAAAATGAAAGCATATCGTAAATATTGAACTTCCCAAGACTTTCAAAATTTACCGTTAACAGTATTATTCCTAAAAACATTAATATTGCTGCTACAGTATTGTTTCTTCCCGGTCTTTTCCTCGATACCAGCCAATAAAAAAATGGTACCATAACTACGTTTGTCCCTGTCAAAAATGCGGAATTTCCGGTTGTTGTTCCCTTGAGACCTACCGTTTGAAATATATAGCCTAAGGATAAAAATATACCCATAACAATTCCAGCTTTTAAATCCTTTATATTTGTTTTTTTCATTTTTTTATTAAACAATATAAATGAAGCTATAGTTGCTATAAAAAATCTAAAAAAAAGCATTTGAACCGTAGAAAATACATCAAGTCCAATTTTTGTTACCGTAAAGCCTGTTCCCCAAAAAAAAGCTACAAAAAAAAGCATTAAATCAGCTTTTTTAGATGTCATTTCCTTCATAAATTCCTCCAACTTTATTGCATTTCTTTA
>DAIUCB010000116.1:0-8545 GCA_036846385.1 Bacillota bacterium
GCAGCGAGTGTTGCAACTGACTTGATTCATAAAAAGCAAAAAGTTGCAATTGAGTTAATAGAGTATTTTATAAGATACTACAGAAAAAATGGTGCTGTAATGACAGTACTGTATCCATTTAGAGCTGACTTTTACAGAAAAATCGGTTTTGGGCTGGGGACAGAGGTACGAGAATATAGAGTAAAGCCTATAGAATTTCCGAAAGTAAACTATAAATCAAAACTTAGCTATATTGATGTAAGTCAGCATGATCTTCTTAATGATTGTTATGCTCGATTTGCAGCTAAACGGAATGGAATGACTATAAAGACAGGGTTAGATTATTTTTGGTTATTCTATGAGGGCAGTAATCGTATTGTAGCATATAAAGAAGGGGATAAAATAAATGGTTATATTAGCTTTAAAAACATTAAAGAAGGTCTAAATACTAAATATTTAATCATTAATGAGTTTATTTATGAAACAATGGAAGCACTTATGGGGCTTTGCAGTTTTCTACATGATCAAAGTGACCAGATAGACCGTGTAATCATCAAAAGTCAGGATGAAAATCTTCATTACCTTTTTGATAACCCTTCAAATGGATTATATATGCTAATACATGATTTTCCTCAATGTATTATTGGAGATACAGCAGTAGGGATGATGTATAGGGTGATTAATACCAGAAGGATATTTGAGCTTTTAGATGAAAGATGCTTTGGAGATATTAATATAAATATTAAATTGTTTGTTAGGGATGATTTAATTGATGAGAACAATGAAATACTTATTTTAAATTTTGCTGATGGTATGGTGAAAATATCGCAGGATGGAGTTTACGAGGTAGAAGTAAGTCTAGATATAGACAATTTTTCCTCAATGCTTATGGGATGTGTTAGCTTTTCCAGATTACACAGTCTTGGACTTGCAGAAGTAAGTAAAGAAGAGTATATAGAAAAAATAAATAGGGTCTTTTGCCTAGATTCTAAACCTATGTGTACAAGTTATTTCTAGAGGTAATATGAGGATTCTTATTTTAAAGAATCGAATTATATGTGGTAGAATTTATAAAATTATCATACTTTAAATTTTATGATTACATTGTTTATAAAAAAATAGAAGTAATTTTTTAATTTTACTTCTACTTTTTTTATACTTCATACACTATCTAAGTGATGCAGTTACAACCAACTGTTGCCCGGGGTAAATTGTGTAAGGAGGGGACAAATAGTTGTATTTTATTAAATTATCAATAAATGTGCCATGCTTTCTTGCAATACTGTATAGTGAATCGCCGGGTTGAACCGTGTATATTATTGCCTCAGGAGGAGACAAAGGAATTACAATTTTTTGCCCGGGATAAATTAAATTAATATTATTAATATTGTTAAATTTCAATATATTTTCTAATGTTGTATTATAGCTGCGAGAAATATTAAAGAGAGTATCTCCCGAAGCTACTGTATGAGTTAGAGTGCCAAAATATGCTGTCGACATAAATATTACTCCTTTACTACAAATAATATATATTATGCTGAATTAAAAGGATTGTTAACCTCTTTATGATACTTGTATAATTTTTTTTAAACAAAACACTAAATTAGGCTAAACTGTTATCTGATTTTTTCGTGATTTTATATATTCGCTATTTATGGGGAATACAAAATCATCTGTTTATGATATTATTTATTTAGAAACGGAGGGGATATTTTGAATCAAAAAGAAATCGGAGAATTCATTGCGGAAATGCGAAAAGAAAAGCGTATGACACAGGCAGAGCTTGGAGAAAGATTGGGAGTCACGAATAAAACCATTTCCAGGTGGGAGAATGGCATTTATATGCCGGACATATCATTAATTCAACTATTATGCAAAGAACTTGAAATTAGTATCAATGAATTATTGAGTGGAAAACATCTAAATGATGAAGACTTTCGTAAAAATGCTGATATAAATATGATATCGGCATTGAATCGGCAAAAATTAATTTTAAAAGAAAAAAGGATCAGCGATTTTTTTGGTGGAGCAGGAACAGGGCTGCTGATATCGGCTTTATATTCTCCGGATAATATAAGGCGATCAATAATTATTATCATTGGAATATCAATGATTTGTGTAGGGTGGTATTGCAGAGCAAAATTAGATAAGCATATCCTCGAAAAAATTCAGAGCTTAGCTGATGAATAAAATCAGCAAAGAGAATTGAGCAGGATTCCTTTAAAGAAATATTAAAAAAGGAAATTTATTAAGCCATTCAAAAGCCTGCGGCTTTAGTCGCGGGAAATTTGCATAGAAACTTATTACGAAATAATGATAATACTACGAAAGATAGCAAATCGAGTATGAGATAGTTAAAATTTTTCTCATACTCGATTTTTTTAATGCAAGTAAAATTAAGCATAAAAATACTTATGTCAAAGATACATTAATAAATTAATGATATATGGAAATCTTATTAAAATATAATATTATTTTTTGTAACATTAGTTACAGATTATTAGCTGAATATATTTTATTATTGGCATGTAAATAAAAAATATAAAAAAGAGCAAATTTAAAAGGAGAATATACGATGAAACAAATAACTAAGGATATGTTTATAGGAGAGGTTTTGAAAACAGATATAGGATTGGCACAAATTTTAATGGATGCAGGAATGCACTGTTTGGGATGTCCGTCATCACAAATGGAAACTGTTGAAGAAGCAGCTATGGTTCATGGATTTAATGCAGACGAATTAGTAGCCAAACTGAACAATTACCTGAAAGCTGAAAAATAATTTTTGACTATCAATTCAGGCTTATTTTTAACAAGGAGGAAATATGAGCGCATTTTTAGGACCTATACATTTTTGGCTGTACAATAAAATAAAAATTCAAAATGACATTATCGAAGATATAATATCATTATCTGAAAGCAATAACTTAAACATAAGGAGCAAGGTTTATGAGCTATATGGCGATGGTGACCTTCCGCCCCTAGATGAAGTGATTGATGTTACAAATATCCACGGGTGGCTTCAGGAGAAAGTGTCGGTAGTAGAAAATAAACTAGCTTATGCTGTTACAGCGCTTTTAAAGGAAGATCCCCAGCTTATTGATGATCTTAAGCAGATATTTTATGATAAAGGTTCGAAAGCTTCAAAATTAAGCAATGATTCGTCTATAGATGATGCATTCAAGGTCTTTAATGACACGTTGCTGGACGGAATGCCGTGCGATCATGCTAATGTGCTGCTATCACAGGAAGAAAATGAAATAATCTGGAGAAGAGAAATATGTGTTCATCAAAAATATTGGGACGCTAACGGCGGAGATATCAATACTTATTATCTGCTGAGAGATGAATTTATCAAAGGATTGCTGACTGATACAGATGTCATTTATCAGAAAGATGATGATAAAATCAGCAGAATTTACAGGAGGTAGTTATGAATGTCATTGAATTAATGGTAGAAGAGCATGAATATATCTTGCGTATGTTAAAGGTTGTACGAAAAGCTTGCTATAGAGTAATGAAAGGTGAAGAAATCAATTACGACGATTTTTACAATATGATTGATTTTATAAGAAAATATGCTGATGCACACCATCATGGCAAGGAGGAAAAATTTTTATTCAAGGAAATGCAGGATAACCTAGGTAAAATCGGAACAAATCTGATTACCCACGGAATGCTTGTCGAACACGATTATGGGAGAATGTACATCGGTGATCTGGTTGATGCACTTAAACGAGTGAAAAACGGAGATGAGGAAAGTAAGCTGGATGTTATAAGCAATGCGATAAGCTACACTCATTTATTGGAAAAGCACATTGCAAAGGAAAATGATGCAGTGTACAAATATGCCGAAAAAAATCTGGCTGCTGAAATTTTGGAGGATGTTAACAGAAGGTCGGAAGAATTTGAGCGTACAGCTCAAGATAGCGGAGTGCAGAAATATTATTTGGATTTGCTGGATTCACTTGAGAAAAAATACCGTTAATCTCCTGATACTCTGAAAATATTTTTACTGATGAAATTCAAGGATAATTAAACAGCTTCAATAGCTTCATATTTTAGCATTGAAAAATTCCGCTTATTAAGAATAAGGGAATTTTTTTAATTTTGATGGAAAAATATCCTAATATGCTGTATTATAGAATATAAAATAAACTTTATAGAGGTGTAAAATGAAAGATATGAAATTAATCTATCCATCAAAGGAGTACGAAGAAAGAGCACTTGATTATATACAGGAATTTAAAGACTATAAATCACAAATAAACGGAACAGGCGGGCTTAACAGATATGAGAAATATGATGAATGGCTGCAGAAGATTAATGAGGATTTAGATTTATTAAATATGCCAAAAGATAAAGTGCCTGCAAGTACCTTTTTTTTCGTCAGAATATCAGATGATAAAATTATCGGGATGATTAATATTCGCCACAAGCTAAATGATTATCTTTTTAACGAAGGCGGTCACATTGGTTATTCAATCAGACCTACTGAAAGAAAAAAAGGCTATGCTACATTGATGCTGAAATTAGGATTAGAAAAATGCAAGGAATTAAATATACATAAGGTTTTGATAACCTGCGATAAAATAAATGTGGCTTCGGCTAAGGTTATACAAAATAACAACGGAATATTGGACAATGAAGTATACAGCGATTCCTTTTCTGAAATAATACAGCGGTATTGGATTGAGATATAGTACAGTACAAATGTAATGAAATATCCTTAAGACTTGGGCGTATTGAATTCAGCAATTATAAAATAAATTTATAGAAAATGTTAAATTATAAATATTATTCATCCTCTCCGATTAGACAATTTGAAAAATACATGTTACAATATTATCAATTTAAGAAACAAATTAAGTTGGTTTTTAGTATTTAATTTTAAAAAGAAAATATATGTATCATGTAGGAATTGATACAGGTTCTACTGCTTCAAAGGTTGCAGTCTTGAGAACCGGCAAATAATTAAAATATAAAATTGTCAGGGAGAAAAATTATGGCAGAAACAATACTACCCAGTAAGTTTGATGAATATTTGGACGCAAGAAAAGAAGGATTTATGGCAGTGAAGGAATTTAAAGAAAACGGCGGGAAAATAGCAGGATGTTTATGTTCATATACCCCTGTAGAATTGTTGGATGCAGCAGGAATAGCTGCAATAGGTTTGTGCGGTACAAGCAATGAGACCATACCTGATGCAGAAAAGGTATTGCCTAAAAACCTTTGTCCTCTGATAAAATCAACATATGGGTTTGCTTATTCTGAAAAATGTCCTTATACATATTTTTCAGATATCATTATAGGAGAAACAACATGTGACGGAAAAAAGAAAATGTATGAGCTTTTAGATGAATTAAAGGAAACCTATATATTGCAGCTTCCTCAAGGTCAGACTCGCTCATACGCCAAGGATATATGGTATGAAGAGTTAAAGCTTTTAAAAATGAAAATAGAAGAAAAATTCGGCGTTGAAATAACTGATGATAATTTGAGAGCATCAGCTAAAATGAGGAACAGATTAAGAAGTGCTTTGTGTGATATGTATCGGTTACAGGAAAGCTGTCCTCCGGCAATGACAGGCACCGATATGATGTATACTCTTCTCCAAGGCTCTTTCAGCTTTGATAAAAATTCATATATTGATAAAATCAACGATATAGTTGCTCAGAAAAAGAAAGAATACTCTGAAGGTGTTTATTCGGTTGATAAAAATGCTAAAAGAATTTTGCTTACAGGCTGCCCTACCGGCGGTGTAATACAGAAGGTGGGAACCGTAATCGAAAAAAACGGCGGAGTAATAGTTTGCCTTGATGATTGCAGCGGAGAAAGAACAAATGAAATACTTGTTGACGAAAACAGGGATGACATTTTAAGAGCAATATCAGATCGCTATTTATCCATCAATTGTTCTGTTATGACTCCCAATGAGGGAAGAATGGAAAATACAAAGCAAATGATAAAGAAATATAAGGTCGACGGAGTAATAGATATAGTACTTCAGGCGTGCCATACATTTAATATAGAGTCCGTTAAAATGTGGGAAATGCTAGACGAAATCGGAGTACCTTTCTTAAAATTAGAAACAGATTATTCATTGGCCGACAGCGGTCAAATAGAAACAAGAATAGCCGCCTTTATAGAAATGCTGTAGATATAAAATTTATTACGATTGTTATTAGTCCTTCGGTTACTAAAGTATCGAAGGATTTTTTTAATCCGCATTATTATTGTAAAAGCAATCTTACGATATAAAAGTTTTTTATATTTATAAAATATTGTATAAAATTTATAAATTTGACATACCAGGTTAACGATGGTAGCATTTGAAAAGTGATATAAAATTAACAAGAAACCGTTGAAGGAGACGAAAAATGAAAAATAGAAATTATACTAAATTGCTTGCAATGGCAATGGTAATAATAATGGTTGCCGTAACAGGCTGTTCAGCAGGTAATACATCACCGGCTGAAACAAAGCCCCAGTCAGCAGAAGCACCTGCTAAAGCTAATAAGGATATTCCGACACTGAATGTAGGCTGGAGCAGTGAGCTTCATACAGGAAACATGCATTTAAACTTTTTAAAGCCCGAGCTTTTTGAAAAAAATCCTGTGCATTTAAAACCAATAAGCGATTCTCAATTAGAATTGGTTAAGGACGGCAATGTTATCGCATATATAAATTATATGTATTCAAAGGGAGCAGCAGAATCCACTACACTGATGAGCCAAGGTCATATGGACATAGCATATTGTTCAAGTACTGCCATGCTTACAGCATATGATTCAGGTGTGGATGTAAGTATTCTGTGCCCTATACAAAGCGGGGGCGTTTCTGTAGTTGCAAAAGCAGATGCTCCGTACAACACATTTGAAGAGCTGGTGGAATATGCAAAAAAAAGCGATAAGCCTATAGTTGGAGGCTATCATTCAGCTATAAGCAGCCCAAGAATAGTTCTTGAATATGCATTGCGCGATGCAGGCTTGACAGTTACCGAGGACGCGGCAGACTATTCGGCAGATGTATTATTGATGGATTTAAAAGGGATAAGCAATTTAATTCCTTCACTAAGCTCAGGACAAGTTGAATTATGGGCAGGACCGGTTCCAAATCCACAGAATGCCGAAGCTAAAAATATCGGTAAAATAATTGCTACTCTTGATGAGCTTCCGGAAGGTAAATGGGTTGATTTCCCTTGCTGTACTATGAATGTCAGAAATGAGATAAAAGATAAATATCCTGAGGTTATTCAGGCAATGGTACAGGTGACCTCGGATGTAGCCAATTATGCTCAAAACAATCGTCAAGAGACTGCAGAGCTATTGAGTGAATTCATAGGTCTTGACAAAGAAGTGCTGATGAAAAATGATACGACATACCAAACTCAAATAACAGAAAATTTCACAAATGGTATGGCTACATATCATGAGGCAATGTCTAAAATAGGCAAGTTTTCAGGAAGACTTAAGGATCTTCCGATGGATAAAGTAATGGATGCTGTTTTTGATTTCACTTTCGTAGAGAAAATATCTAAATAATGTATACTAATAAAGTCAAAAAATGTGAAAAGGAGCTTTCTAAAAAAGGAAGCTCTGTTTTAAATCACATTAATAAAAACAAAATTAATAAAAGTATAGTACCTTTGATTCTCCCGGTGCTTTTTTTGCTGACATGGAATTATTATGCAGATATAATAGGTAACAATGCTATCCTGCCTACTGTAGGAAAGGTATTGAATAATTTTTTGCATGCATTCGATAATTTTATAGGCTTAGGCAGCATCCCCAGAAATATAGGATACAGCATCATCCGTGTATTGCTTGGATATATCATAGGTGCGGCAGCAGCATTCCCTTTAGGTCTGCTTATGGGTTATTTTAAACCTGTCAGAAATATCTGCGAGAATTTTATAAATTTATTTAAGCCGATTCCCTCTATTGCATGGCAGCCTCTTGTCCTTGGATGGTTTGGGGTAAGCAGCCTCGCCCGAATGTTTGGTATGAGCTATGGACCAAGCTTTGCAGTAATGGATAATTTTAAGCTTTCAATGATTTTTCTCATTGCACTCGGAGCATTTTTTCCCATATGGGGAAATATTCTTTTCGGAGTAACAAATGTAAGAAAGGTATTGGTTGAAACCGGAAAGGTTCTTGGCGCTTCACAAATAGATATATTTTTCCATGTATTGATACCTGCCGCAGGTCCTGCAATCGTAAACGGTATGCGCATGGGCTTAACTGCATCCTGGGTATGTCTTGTAAGCTCAGAAATGCTTCCGGGCAGCATGTGCGGTGTGGGATATATGATCACCCATGCATATGAGCTTGCCCGAATGGACTTGGTTATAACAGGAATGATATGTATAGGAGTCATAGGGGCTCTTTTAGACGGAGTTTTCAGAATAATCATGTCTAAGTATTTTTCATGGGAAAATAAAGTGAAGTAGGAGGAAAATCATGTTACAACCGATTTTGAGCATAGATAAAATAAGCAAAACATTTACTGCCGGCAATCGAGAGGATTTAACAGTTTTGGAAAATATAAATATTGATATTCAGGA
>DAIUCB010000117.1:0-8466 GCA_036846385.1 Bacillota bacterium
ATATGAAGATACTCGATAATGATGAAGTCAGGCGAATTGTCGCAATATTCAGATTTATAATTCCCGATGCCGTCATTCGCCTTGCAGGAGGAAGAGGATTGCTGGAGGACAAGGGTAAAAGTATCTTCAAATCAGGTGCAAATGCCGCTATTTCAGGAGATATGCTGACTACCTCAGGAATCAGCACTGATGAGGATATGAGAATTATAAAAAAAATCGGATACGAGGTGAAAAAGCTATGAGTAAGGGTATTTTTATAACTGCAACAGGAACTGATGTCGGTAAAACCTATATCACAGGCTTGATAACAAAAAAACTGAGAGAGAATGGCATTAATGCAGGTTATTATAAGGCAGCTCTCAGCGGCTCTGAAATTATAAACGGCAAACAAACAGCGGGTGATGCACGGTTTGTTTGTGAAATATCCGGTATACAGGAAAAGCCGGAAGATTTGATTTCCTATATATACAAAACATCCGTTTCTCCTCACCTTGCTGCACAAATTGAAAATAAGCCTGTAGAAACAGACTTGATTGTATCAGACTTTAATAAGATGAAAAAAAAGTTTGATTTTATTACTGCTGAGGGAAGCGGTGGAATTATTTGCCCGCTGCGCATGGATGACAAAGTAATTATGCTTACCGATGTAATAAATTTGCTTAAGCTTGATGTGATTATTGTTGCCCAAGCTGCTCTCGGCACAATCAACAGTACTGTTTTAACTGTAAAATACGCACAAAGCTCAGGAATATGCGTTAAAGGAATAATTTTAAATCATTATGATAACAAAAGCTTTTTGCATTCAGATAATAAAAAAACTATAGAAAAGCTTTCAAATATACCTGTAATTGCTTGTGTTTCTGAAAATTCGAGGGAACTCAATATTGATATTGATAAGCTGATTGAGCTATATGAGGAGATTTGAGAATGAAGCTGAATGATAAGGATTTAAAATATATATGGCATCCCTGCTCACAGATGAAGGATTATGAAGATTTTCCTCCAATTGTCATCGATCATGCCGATGGAATTTTTCTTTTTGATATCAACGGCAATAGATATGCAGATGTAGTGAGCTCATGGTGGTGCAATCTGCTGGGACATTGTAACAGCAGGATTAATTCAGCCGTAAAAGCGCAGATTGACAAGCTGGAGCACGTTATTTTCGCCAACTTTTCTCATACTCCTGCCATTAAGCTCTGTGAGATGCTTTCAAAAATAGTACCGTCAGGACTATCTAAGTTTTTCTTTACGGATAATGGCTCATCTGCAATTGAAGCTGCGATGAAAATGAGCTTTCAGTACCATTATCAAACCGGAAGCCCTCAAAAAAAACGGTTTATGGCTCTGACAGATGCATATCATGGTGAAACCCTGGGTGCATTATCTGTTAACGGCGTAGATTTATATTCGGAAATTTATAAACCTCTTCTTTTGGATGTAATACGCATTGAAGGTCCTGATTGCTATCGCTGTAAATATGATAAGTGCAGAGAATACTGCAATGCCGAATGCTTTGAAGCTGCCGAAAAGGTATTTGAGCAATACGGAAAAGAGACAAGTGCGGTACTGATCGAACCCTTGGTTCAGGCAGCCGCAGGTATGAAAATCTACCCTCCGATATATTTGAAGAAGCTGAGAGAATGCTGCGATGAATATAATGTTAATTTGATTGCCGATGAAATTGCAGTGGGCTACGGCAGAACCGGAAAGATGTTTGCCTGCGATCATGCAGATATTTCTCCTGATATAATATGCTTGTCAAAGGGCTTGACCGGAGGATATATGCCAATGGCACTTGCAATAACAACAGATAAAATTTATGATGCCTTTTATGCTGATTACAGCGAAGGTAAAGCTTTTATGCACAGTCATACCTACTGCGGAAATCCATTATCATGCTCTGCGGCAGTAGAGGTATTAAATATACTTCATGATGATGATATTATAAGAAAAGCAAATGAAAATGCAGTTTATTTCAATAATCTCATCAGGGAAATGATTGGAGATTACAAATATGTGGGAGAAATACGCAGCATAGGACTAATAAATGCAATTGAGCTCGTAAAGGATAAAAAAACAAAAGAACCTTTTGAAGGTAAGCATCGCTACGGGTATAAGATTTACAAGGAAGCTCTTAAAAACGGGGTATTATTAAGACCTCTGGGAGATATACTTTACTTTAATCCCCCATTGATAATCGAACCGAAGGATATGGAGCTTATAGTAAATTCGTGTCAAAAATCTATAAGAAAAATATTAGGATAGCTGTAAAAGAAAACGCTGCAATTTTTATTTAATTAAATTGCAGCGTTTTTGTATTTATAGATATATAATTATCATTCTGCCAATATTGCTTTAATGAGCTTTTCTTACGATTTTCCGGCTTCAATCAGCACCTTATTGCTTAACATAATAAAGCTTAAAAAAAACATAAAAAAGCCGGTTCCGATAAGCAACCATTCAATTTTAATTAAATCAGCTATCGGTCCGTATACGAGCATTGACATCGGCATTAATGAGCTTGATATCATACCTAAAACACCGAATACTCTGCCCAGAAAGTTCTGCTCAACCTTTTGCTGTAGCAAAACCGTAAATGGTGTATTAAATAATGGCATAGCAAGACCGGTTAATCCCATCAGTAAAAGATAAAGCCAAAATATCGGTACTATCCCAAGAGCAAAGGTGCAAACTGAAATAACAAGATTTGATAATGCCATTGTGTGAACCTTGTTTTTAAAACCTCCCCATGAAGCCATGATAATACCTCCGGTCATCATACCTATGGAAAATGTGACTTCAATAGCTGTCAGACGCCAAACATCATCACCAAAACTGCGTGCTACCTGAAGCGGGGTTAAAAAAGCCAATGGTGCAACCAGTAAAAAATATATTGCGCAAAATACAAAGATTGTCTTAACAAATCCATGTAATTTAATATAATTAAAACCTTCACGCATATCTCCGAAATAGCTGATTTTTTGTTTTTCAAGAGCCTTTGCATGAACAGGTACCTGTAAAAACAAAAGTAATATCAAAACTGCTGTAGCAGCTGTAACAACATCTATAAAGAATACTGCTTCAATTGTAGACATAGTTAATAGCGCCCCGCTAAGCATCGGTGAAACAAGCATAACAAGTGACTGGATACTGCTGTTCGTTGCATTCACCTTTGTCAGCTTATCCTCCGGCACAAGCTGCGGGAGAAATGCTCCTACAGTAGGTGTTTGAATTCCTGCTCCAAGTGCACGTATAGCTGAAACTACAAACAGCATCCATATTGCATTATAGCCCATGATAAACAATATTGCTAAAATAAGTGTCGCTAATGCTATCATAGAATCTGACAAGATAATAAGCAGCTTTCGGTTATAGCGATCAGCCAATACTCCGGCAAATGGTGAAATAAAAAATGTCGGCAAAAATCCGCAAATAATCGATATAGCCATCATTATACCGGATTGCGATTTTAATGTAATATACCAAGTAATTGCATACTGAACCAGCATTGAGCCAAAAAGTGATATATTCTGGCTTGCTAAAAATAATATTGTATCCCTTTTCCAATTTTTACTCATATTTTATAATATTCCTCCCAATGTAACTATATTTCCCATGTTAAAAAAACAAATACAAATATTTTATTAATCTACACTATAATTGAGTTAATACATTTGTTATTTTATAAATTTCGCAGATTAATTTGATTATAGGCAATAAAAAATACAGACTGAATTCCGCAAAACGGGCTTTGGTCTGCATGTAAACGTAAAAAAGCGATAGTAAAGGAATAACAAAATAATTACACCTAAAATATCCATGCTTAACTCGTAAAACAAGTACAACAAAAAGCCCAAATTAAATGGTAATAATATCCTTCTTATTGCAATCTTATCTTAAACGAACGCTATACATGAATATTTTGCCTCCTACAACAAATGTTTAATTAAAATAACACAAAATTTTATTATTGTCAATCAATTTTTCCTTAGGTACACCGCAGCCATTCTCCTATCATATAACGCTACGTAACAGTCAAACTTAAAAATTCAACATCATATGAGCTTTTAAAAGCATGATAATATTTTATATTAGTCTGAATACTTAAATGTCCTTAATGCTAATACCAAAGCGACAGCACAGGCGATTAACAATAAAAGAATATTTATAAAATATCCCCACAAATCTAAGGATAGAGAACTGCTTAACCCATTTATAAACCATTGAAATGGGTTAAAACGACTTATAGACTGAATCCATTTCGGTGCTCCATCTAATGAATAAAATGCATTGCTGCAAAATAGTAATGGTATAGAAAAAATATTAGTTATTATACTTAAATTTCCTTCAGTTCTACTTAAACCTGCTATAAAGAAGCTAAAGAAAACATATCCTATTGTTGCAATCAGTACAATAGGTATTGTTGTAAAAATCGAAATAGCTTTAACATTGATGTGAAATACTACAATACCTGACATTAATACTATTATCCCACACAATATAGATGTCAATGCCCACGCACCGGATGTACTGCATATATATTTCCAAAGTGACATAGGGGTTACACGCAATAGATTATATACACCTCTTCGTCGCTGAGCCAAAATAGTATATGATGTTGTCATAAACGAATAAAACAAAATACTGGTAGCCACCATCCCAATCAATATGTGCAATGGATATTCCGGTGATTTTATTAGTTTTCCTAATCCAATTGTTCCACCAATCGGTAGAATAATGGACCAGAATAGTAAAAATGGATCTCGGGCAGCAGCCTTTAATGTAAGTCTAAATATTGTTTTCATTTCTTGTCCTCCTATTTTAAGCATTTTCAGTTAATTTTAGATATAAATCATCCAAATTTTCCACTTTATATTTCTGTAATAATAATTCCGGCTTTCCTTGAGTAACAATTTGCCCATTATTCATAAGAATCAATCTATCTGCAGTACGAGATACTTCTTCCATATCATGGGATGAAAAAAGAACTGTAACTTTCTTTTCTGCAAGATGTCGAATCATTTCTCTGATTTCATGACGAGCACGTGGATCAAGCCCTGCAGCAGGTTCATCAAGTACAACTAAATCCGGATTATGAACAGTCGTAACTGCAATGGCCAACCGTTTTTGTTGACCACCTGATAAGCGAATAGCAGGAGTTTTTTTTGCTTCAATTAAATTACACTCTTCCAGCTTTCTGTGTATTTGTTCCTTATTAAGCTTTACTTGATAAAGGGCAGCGAAAATAATAAGATTTTCCTCTGCAGTATATCCTTCAAAAAATGGAGTTGATTGAAGCTGTACCCCTACCTTTGAACGATAGTCATTTCTCCAATGAATGATATTGCCATCATCCGGCTTCAATATCCCTAGTAGCATAGATAATGTTGTTGATTTTCCTGCACCGTTGGGTCCGATAAGTGCGAGAATTTCTCCTTGATGAATTTCCATGTCAATTCCTTTTACAACCTCACGGTTATTGAATTTTTTACTTATTTTTTTTGCTTCAATTAAATTAATCATAATTGATCTCCTTCTTAATTAATGTTGTTTATTCAATGTTGAGTAATTGGATATTTTTTTCTCCCTCATTACAAGGGAGATTATTTATTCTTGAGTTATTAATAATTCCAGCGCTTTCTCAACAAAATCCTGCTGCTGATGAATAATAGCAAACATGTTGTCAAAAATTAGTTTTACCATAGGAGGAATACTGTTTTGCATAACTGAAACTTTTGCTTCATAGCCCTGCTTAACAGCAGCATATTCATTGTTTAGAGTACTAAGCTGTTGCTCCAGTGCATGCTTTGTTTCTTCCAATGATAATTTATTAAAAAATGATAATCCGGAATACAAGGTCGAAGGATAAAATACTGAGGAAGCCATTAATGCTTCTCGAACTAAATCCTTAAGATGTTTTTTTCCGCTGTCGGTAATTTTATATATTGCCTTTTGTCTATTTCCGGTCTGCTCTATACTGGTAATCTCAACATGTCCCTCCTGTTCAAGTTTTTTTATGGCGTGATAAATTGAGCCAATCAGTACGCCGCCCCAACGCTCCGCATCTGTCATTTTAAGTGACTGCTGAATATCATAGCCTGACATAGGCTGAATATCAAGCATCCCAAGTACAAGTAATCTAGTCATAATATTTCACCTCCAATATTCTACGTTGAGTATTATACATTGATTTTAAATTATTGTCAATCATCGATGAAATTATAACTGTTCTTATTTTAGAATTTTAAAATCCATTTTTAAAATATTTAATCCATGCATTCTTTAAAATCATTTTAATGCATTGGTATGGGAACGGAAACGAATTTAAAGTATTCATAAATTGCTTTGATTAAAATTCTTTTGCAACCTTAAAATATTCACGTGGTTTTTTACCATGAATAACTTTTTTATAGCCGTTGCTTTCGTAAAATCTGATGCCTGCTGTGTTTTTTGCATCAACTAGCAATGTACATTTTTTCAATCTATGCAACTTTCCCTGAGATACAGCAAAATTAATCATTTTAGCTCCAATACCACAGCTGCGGTATTCAGTTAAAACTGCAAGAGTTCCAATGTAAAACTCGTCAGGATATGCTTCTGTTGTTTTAGCAAAATAGTAGAAATAATTAATATGGATAATTACATTCCATAAAAATGATAGCCCACCCAATTTAAAAATGCTTTTTATTGTTGGAGTAATCAGTTTATGAACCAATACTCCCGGATAGCAAGTAATTAATCCTACCGGCTTTGAATCTAATTTTGCAATATAAGAATACTTATGGCTGAAACGATTTTCATCAAGCTTCCATAACTCTCTAAAGTAGTAAAGAACTTTTTCGTCATTTTTTGTTCCAAATACATCATAAGCAAAATCTTTATAGGCCATTAATGTTAACACAGCAGCAACTTCTGTATCTTCTAAAGATGCTTTTTCAATTGTAACAGGTTTAGAATTTATATCTGTTAAATTTATATTTTTCATAATTAAATCTCACTTTATATTGAATTATAAGGTATAAACACAAAATCATAAAATGTAATATACTCTACGTTGAATATATTACATTGACTATATAATTTTGTCAAGTGTTTTTTTTTAATTTCTTAAACAACATTCCAATCATAAACTAATGTTTGCACTTTATCACCTCTGCCCGATGTTTCCTTGTCATAATATGAGCTTTCAATAACAGGCCCAGGTCCCATAGATGCTGTCAATCCATCCCTATATTTATTTTTTGATACACTTCCTGTTGAAAAATTATTGAAAAAACTAAATGGCGCAATGAATATATTCATTGCATCATTTGTCCACATTATTCAATTGTTTTTTTCTCTGATTCCGGCAATCTTAATAAGTCTGTTTTTTTAATTGCTTCGAGAAAAATTAATGATAGCGCAGCACCAATCAATGAGCTTAATCCAAACGGAATAACAAAACCAAATACTGCCGCTTTTTTTGATAAAAGAAGTGTTGCTACCGGAAAAGCTATTATTGCTCCTATTACACCTGTGCCTAATACCTCTCCCAAAAATGCAAACAATGAATTTTTGGTATATTTATACATCACACCACAAAGTAATGCACCGCACATACTTCCCGGAAAAGCAAGCAAGCTGCCTGTACCTATCATTACTCTAATCATCGATGTAACAAAAGCCATACTTACTGCATAAATCGGACCCAGCAACACCCCTGCCAATACATTGATTAAATGCTGGACAGGAAAGCATTTAGCCACTCCCATCGGTATATAAAAGGCTGAACATACTACACCCATTGCAACTAAAAGCCCTGACAAGGTTAATTTTTTAATATTTGACATCTTCATTTACCACCTTTTTTTATAATTTTAAATAAAAAAGAAATGGATGCACCAAGAAAAGAAGCGCATCCATAAATTATCATAATGTTATCCCTACGTTGGCATTATCCAAATCAGGTACGGTCGAAACTATCGCTTCCTCTCAGCCTGTGCACACAAGCTCCCGAATATTTATTTTCATACATTATATAACTTTTTATTTATTTTTGTCAATTTAAATTTATAGAATCGGTAATGTAAAATAAACTGCTGTACCCTTACCCTGCTTACTTTGAACCCAAATTTTACCTCCGTGATCCTCAACTATTTGTTTGCATATTGCAAGACCGAGTCCGGCGCCTCCAAATTCTCTGGAGCGAGATTTTTCCCCCCGGTAGAAACGTTCAAAAATATATGGTACATCCTCATATGAGATACCTATGCCATTATCTTCTATAATTATCTTAATGAAATTCGCTTCAATATTTGCTTTAATTTTTATTTCAATGTTTTCACCTGCATATTTTTTGGCATTATTGATAATATTATCAAAAACCTGAGAGATACGGCTAATATCAGCATTAACAATTGCAGATGGAAATGGCCTATCAACCGATAGTTTAACTGCTGTATCTATTAATTCCATTTCAATTGG
>DAIUCB010000118.1:0-8456 GCA_036846385.1 Bacillota bacterium
CGACAAGGTCGAATTTATTAACAGTGATGAGGGCTGTATCATAGTTTTGTCAGACGGTCTGGGAAGCGGCGTCAAGGCTAATATTCTGGCTACAATGACTACAAAAATAGCTGTAACAATGTTGAAAAACGGTGTTACTATTGATGAAACGATTGAGACGATATTAAATACCTTACCCGAATGTAAGGTAAGAAAATTGGCATATTCTACATTTACCATAATAAAAATTGACAAAGAGAATAATGCATATATAATAGAATACGATAATCCTCCGTATTTTTATTATTCACACAAAAGAAGTATACCTATAGAAAAAATCGAGAGAAAAATCGGCTCCAAGAAGGTGTATGAATCATATATCAAACTGGAGCTTGGTGATACATTGTGTGTGGTAAGTGACGGAGCAATACATGCAGGTATAGGTCAAATGCTTAATTTAGGATGGGCATGGGATGAAATAAATGATTATTTAAAAAACCTTATCGATGTCAGCAGTGCATCGAATTTAATAAACGGCAACTTCATAGGTGTATGCAATAACCTTTATAATGACAAGCCCGGAGACGATACTACAATACTCACAGTAAAATTGAGAAAGCCGGAATTTGTTGATGTATTTATAGGTCCTCCGTCAGATAAATCACTGGACAGCTTTCTTGTCGAAAAAATGAAGGAGCCGAATAACAGAAAAATTATATGCGGAGGTACAACTGCATTAATTGCCGAAAGAGAGCTGGGCAGAACTCTTGAGGTTGATATGGACTCAATTGCAGACGATATACCGCCGATAGCATATATGGAGGGATTTGACCTTGTAACCGAAGGAGTTCTGACGCTAGGTAAAACTCTTGAAAACATCAAGAGATTTAATCAGAGCAGCTACGAAAATACCATAAATACTAATGGTTATGACGGTTGTACTCTTTTAACGAGGTTTTTGACAGAGCAAAGCACGAACATAAATCTATATGTCGGAAAGGCTGTCAATCCGGCTCATCAAAACCCAAATTTCCCTGCAGGCTTCAATATTAAGCAAAAGATAATCGATGATTTAATAAAGGAATTAAAGATAGCAGGAAAGGAAGTTATGGTAACCTATCTATGAAAAAGAAATTTGATAATCAAGCTCAATACTTTAAATATAAAGTTTTAAAGGAAATAATAAAATCTGAAAAAAATAAAAATCTGATTAAAGACCTGCTCGTTATCCCTCAGCGTATAATACCGGGACCGATAGCCGAAACACGGTGCTGTGTATATAAGGAAAGAGCAATAATCAACGAGCGGGTAAAAAGTGTGATTTATGAGTATAATGACCAGGTTGTAAATGTAATAGACCTGGCATGTGATGAATGCCCTGTTTACAGATTCTCCGTAACTGAAGCCTGCAGAGGCTGCTTGGCACACCATTGCAGAGAAAACTGCCCTGTTGATGCAATTGAAATTGTAAATAAAAGAGCGCATATTAATCAGGAAAAATGCATAGAATGCGGTAAATGCAGAAGTGTGTGCCCCTTTGAGGCAATCTCGGATGTAAAAAGACCCTGCATAACCTCATGCATGGTCAAAGCCTTAAAAATAGATACAGATACTAAAAAAGCAATTATTGACAAGGATGGCTGCATTAATTGCGGTGCCTGTGTATCCAGATGTCCCTTTGGTGCTATTACTGACAAATCACATATACTTGACATTATGAAAATGCTTGATCACTCTGAAAATAATACAAGGTACAAGGTATATTGTATTGTAGCTCCTGCTATATCTGCTCAGTTTCCGGATGCAGAAATAGACAATATTGTAACAGCAATTAAAAAGCTTGGATTTTATCAGGTTGTTGAGGCTGCCTTAGGAGCGGATATAGTGGCAAATTATGAAGCAAGGCTGTTGGAAAAGGAGCTTAAGCATAAAAAATTTGTTACCTCCTCCTGTTGTCCTGCATTTGTAGATTATATCAAAACCCAATATCCTGACTTAATCGACAATATATCAACCTCTGTTTCACCTATGATTGCCACGTCAAGACTTATAAGAGAAACAGATCCTGATGCCAGAATAATTTTTATAGGACCCTGCGTTGCTAAAAAAGCTGAAGCAACCTATGACAATCTTAAGGATGATATACAATATGTAATGAGCTTTGAAGAGCTTTTAGCTTTTCTTGATGCTTATGAAATTGAGCCTTCTGAATGTGAGGGATCTCCATTGGATAACGCCTCCTATTACGGCAGAATCTTCGCCAGAAGCGGAGGGGTAACAGAGGCTATTAAAAATTCCATTTATGAGCAAAAGCTTGATGTGGAGCTTAAGCCTGTTATATGCGATGGCCTGGACGAATGCGCCAAAGCTCTGAGGCTGGCAAAGATGGGAAAACTGAACGGCAATTTTATTGAAGGAATGGCATGTAAGGGTGGCTGCGTAAATGGTCCTCTGTCATTGTTTAAAAAGGTTACAGGAACAAATATTATTAATTCTCATGCAAATACGGCAAAAGAAAAAACTATTTCTGATTCGATAAGAGTATTTGATTTAGATAAAATAAATTTAGAATTGTAGAATAAGAATACAATAATAAACACAATTAAAAAAACTGATTGACTCAAACAGTTATCAGTTAACAATAAAACACCATGCTATAATTAACATGGTGTTTTTTATGCAATAAAGCTTATTTTACATAAGCATATTTCGGCTTTTTATCCAGGTGATGTATTGTATCTATAAATCTTATAGTTCCTGATTTTGAACGGGTTACCATAGAATAGGTTTTTGCCTTATTGGCAGCCATATACCTTACACCCTTTAAAAGCTCTCCGTCAGAAACTCCCGTAGCTGCGAATATTATATCATCGCCTCTTGCAAGGTCCTCCATAGTAAGGATTCTGTCCCATTTGGCACCGCCTGACATTTCCTTGCATCTTCTGATTTCTTCCTCTGTATCCGGTACCAATATTCCTTGAAATTCACCTCCGAGACATTTTAGTGCAGCAGCAGCAATAACACCTTCAGGAGCGCCGCCCTTTCCGACCATTATATCTACACCCGATTCACCAAAGCATGTGGCAATGGCAGCTGCAACGTCTCCGTCACCGAATAATTTAATTCTTGCTCCCACATTTCTTGCTCTGTTAACCAAATCCTGATGTCTTTCCCTATCCAGCATAGTTACAGTTATTTCGGTAATTTCTTTGTTTAATGCCTTGGCAACATTATATAAATTTTGTTCAAGTGGTGCGGTAATATCTATGCAGCCTGCTGCTTTTGGCCCTACAGCTATTTTTTCCATATACATATCGGGAGCATGAAGCAAACAACCCTTTGGAGCTACTGCAACTACAGCTATTGCACCGGGTAATCCCTTCGCACAAAGATTTGTTCCGTCAAGAGGATCTACTGCTATATCAATTTCCGGCGAGCCTTCCTCCCATGTACCTATTTTTTCGCCTATATAAAGCATAGGAGCTTCATCCATTTCTCCTTCACCTATTACAACGGTTCCTGCAATATCCAAAACCTGAAACATGCTTCTCATTCCGTCTACGGCAGCCTGATCGGCTATTTCCTTATTACCTCTTCCAAAGTATTTTCCACAGCCGAGAGCTGCTGCTTCAGTAACTCTAACTATATTCAATGCTAATTCTCTATCCACTGTTTTATCTCCTTTGTATTTTATATTAATATTAGTATAGCACATATGTATTTTTTTGTGAAGTGTGACACACTATTTATTTTTAATATTAATAATTATAATTTTCAAATATAGAATACCATATTATTTTTACTTTGTATATAAGGTTTTTCAATTGAATACAGAAATCCGCCATTAATCCTTCCATTAATAATCGCATTAAAATAAATTTTTAACATTCATAAGATTGACTAAATCAGGTAAATACTATAATATAAAATCAGGTAAATATTATAATACGGAGGTACTTATGGAAAAATTAATTATTACCGCATGTCTTACAGGAGCAGAGGTTACTAGAAAGCAGCAGCCGAATTTACCGCTTACGCCGGATGAAATAGCTGAAGCTGCATATCAGTGCTATTTAGCCGGAGCATCGATGGTTCATGTACATGCCAGAGACAAGGATGGAAACCCTACTCAGGATTATGCTGTATATAAAGAGATAAAAGAAAAAACTGAAGCTAAATGTAATATCATTTTTCAGCCGTCCACAGGCGGAGCTACATACCATACTCCGGAGCAAAGAATGCAGCCTATAGAATTA
The DNA here is from genome assembly GCA_036846385.1 of Bacillota bacterium. Taxonomy (GTDB): domain Bacteria; phylum Bacillota; class Clostridia; order Tissierellales; family Sedimentibacteraceae; genus Sedimentibacter. The sequence continues at coordinate 4,236 of DAIUCB010000118.1, forward strand.
AAACCTGAAATGGCAACCTTAAGTATGGGTACATGCAATTTTGCCGATGATGTTTTCATGAATACTGAAAAAAATATAAAAATATTTGCTCAGCGCATGTATGAGCTGGGAGTTAAGCCGGAATTAGAATGCTTTGAAAAGGGCATGATTGATACGGCCCTAAGATTTGCAAAGCAAGGAATTATAAAAACTCCAATGCATTTTGATTTTGTACTCGGAGTGCCCGGGGCAATGGGCGGAGAGCTCAGAGATTTATTATATATGACAGAATCTATACCTGCAGGCTCAACCTGGACAGTAGCCGGGGTCGGAAGGTATCAGCTTCCTTTAAATGTTGCGGCAATTATGCTTGGAGGTCACGCTCGAACAGGCTTTGAAGATAATATTTACTATAAAAAGGGTGAGCTGGCAGCATCAAATGCACAGCTTGTAGAACGTATAGCAAGAATATCCCGTGAAATGGGCCGTGAGGTTGCATCACCTGATGAAGCAAGGAAGATCTTGGGAATTGCCTGATTTGCACTTTGAAGCCTGATTTTGCACAGGCTAAGCTTGTTTTATGCATATGCAATTAAAGCTTTACTTATAAAAAGATATAAGACACATATATTCAAAATGTGTCTTATATCTTTTTATAAGTATTTTACAAAATCAATTCCTAACCTTGCTCCATAGCCAAATCTACAAGCTTAACTATCAAATCAGTATATTCGATTCCTATTTTTTTCAGCATTGACGGATATCTGCTGACATCGGTAAGTCCGGGAATTGTATTTACCTCATTTAAAATAATTTCGTTATTCGTTGTAAAGAACATGTCAATTCTGGCCAAACCGCTGCAGTTCAATGCTTTATATACCCTTATTGCGATTTCCTTGGCTCTTTTTTGCATTTCAACATCTATTCTGGCAGGACAGTGTATTTTAGAATTATGTTGAGTATATTTTTCCACATAATCAAAAAAGTCATTTTTAGTTTCTATTTCATCAACCTCTCCTATGGTCAGCTTGTCGTTTCCCACAACAGCACAGCCTATTTCAAAGCCCTCTACCATTGCTTCAAGAACTACCTTTTTATCATGCTCAAAGGCTTCCATTATACCCTTTTCGAATTCATCATAGCTTCTGATTTTACTTATTCCAAGAGAGGAGCCGTTGTTGGCAGGCTTAATAAACATCGGGAGTGACAGCTTTTTAAATGCTTCCTCATATAAGGCTTTTATATTCAAAGAGCTGCTGTTTACTGCTGAAATAAAAGGAGCTGTTTTTATACCTGCGGCTTCGCATATAATATGTGTAAATTCCTTATCCATACATACGGCAGAGGATGCCATTGAGCAGCCTACAAATGGTATGCCTGCCATTTGACACAAACCCTGTACAGTACCGTCCTCGCCGTTTCTCCCGTGAAGAACAGGAAAAATACATTCAATTTCTATTTTTTCATAGCTGCTCTTTTCTTCATTGAGCTTTAAAAAGCCCTTAAAGCTGTTATCCATATTTAAAACAACCGGACTCAAATTTCTTTTATGCCAGGTATCGTCATATATACTGTCTGCATCCCCATCATATAATAACCATTTTCCTTTCTCCGTGATTCCTATCAGCGTTACATCATATCGTTCCTTTGGAATATTATTTATTATGGCAGCAGCTGAATGAAGAGAAATTATATACTCATTTGATTTACCGCCGAATAAAACGGCCAATTTAATTTTTTTTATCATACCTTCACCATTACGCTTCCTTCAATTTATTTGCTATGTATTCTAATTTCAAAAACCTTGAGCCCTTTATGAGAATTGACACATCCTCATTTAAATATTTTTGTAAATACTCTGTAGCTTCTTCCTTTGTATCAAATTCAACAATACTTTTTATGATGGTATTTTCACGGGCACCGCGGGCTATAGATTTAGCATCCTTGCCTATTGTAACAAGCTCATCCAAATTATAATCTGACAGACTGCTTCCCACATCATAGTGAATATCATCGCTCATTTCTCTGTAGCCCAGCATATCTCCTAAAACCGCAACTTTTTTATTGCTTGGGAACAGCTTTAATATATCCAATGCGGCTTTCACACTGACAGGATTTGATTTATAGCAATCGTTAAGAACAGTACATTCTTTAATCTTTAATACCTCATTTCGTAATCCTGTCTTTTCAATTTTTAACAGACCCTCTTTGATTTCACCGTAGGTCATGCCAAGCTCTTTTGCTGCCAATATTGCAGCAAGAGCATTTAATGCCTGATGATGCCCGAGCATTTCTGTATAAAGCTCCTCACAATCATCATCGCTTATTTTAAATGTAATACCCTCCGTGCTTTCCTTAAATTCCTTTAGATAAAGTGTATTATCCGGATTTTCTCCAAAGGTTTTAATTTTTATACTGCTGTCTATTTTAGTATTTTTTACAGTATTGCTTATTAACTTATCATCGCCGTAATAAATAAATAATCCGTTACTTCTAATACCCTTTACTATCTCAAGCTTAGCCTGTGCTATTTCCTCTATTGAATTGAAGTTATCTATATGAACCAGTCCTACACTCGTTAATATTCCTATGTCAGGCTTTACGAGACGTGTTAAAAAATCAATCTCTCCGAATCTCTCCATGCCCATTTCAATTACTGCTGCTTCACAATCTTCGTCCAAGCTGAGTAATGTGAACGGTACGCCTATTTCTGTATTATAGTTACCCATAGTCTTTTGAGTTTTGTATTTTTGTGAAAGTATTCCTGCCGTAATATCCTTTGTGGAGGTTTTACCGTTACTGCCGGTGATACCTATTATTTTCGTTTTTAGCCTGTTCCTGTAGTAATATGCCAGTTTTTGCAAAGCCGCCACAGTATCCTCAACAAAAATTACAGTCACTCCTGAAGGAGGGTTTGGCTCATCCGTATTCCACAACGAGGCTGCTGCGCCCTTATTAATGGCATCCTGTACATATTTATGTCCGTTTGTTGTTAATCCCTTTATCGGAATAAATAAATTATCCGCAAATACACTTCTTGAGTCTATACTTATACCTTTAATATATATGTCTGAATTGCAATTATCAGAATATTCGGCATTTAATATTTCTATTAGCTCTTTTATTTTTACACGAATCATGCAAGAATCCTTCTTTCTTTTACATAATAAATAATAATTAATTATTTTTGAATTTCCGTCAATTATTATTTTATTATATTGTAATTAATGATTTTTATCAAGGAAATTATTCAAATAAAAAAACTGTAACGCAAACTCAGTCTGCATTACAGTTTTTACAGTTCTTAATATTTCATTTCAGCCATTCTTTTGTAGCCTTCGTATCTTTCCTTAGCATTTTCTTCTGCCTTTTTATAAAGCTCTTCTGCTACTTCAGGGAATGAGCTCTTTAAGGATGTATATCTTACTTCACCCTCAAGGAATTCTCTGAAGGATGATTTCGGCTCTTTAGAATCTAATATAAACGGATTCTTGCCTTCTTCCTTAAGAAGTGGGTTGTATCTGTATAAATGCCAGTATCCGGCTTCAACAGCCTTCTTTTCTCTTTCAACAGTTTTACCCATTCCGGCTTTTATACCATGGTTGATACATGGAGCATATGCTATTATTAATGATGGTCCGTTATAGCTTTCTGCTTCCTTCAAGGCCTTCATGAACTGATTTTTATCAGCTCCTATAGCAACCTGTGCAACATATACATATCCGTATGTTGAAGCAATCATACCAAGATCTTTTTTCTTAACTCTTTTACCTGAAGCCGCAAATTTTGCAACTGATGCAGTAGGAGTAGATTTTGAAGATTGTCCTCCGGTATTTGAGTAAACCTCTGTATCAAGTACAAGAACATTTACATCCTCTCCTGATGCCAATACGTGATCCAATCCGCCGTAGCCTATGTCATATGACCATCCGTCTCCGCCGATTATCCATACTGATCTCTTTATTAAATAATCTTTTTTATCTGATATTTCTTTTAATAATGATGAACATTTCTCACAGCCCGGTTTATTAGCTTCAATAGCCTTTAATACTTTCTCAGAAGCTGCTCTTGAACCTTCTGCATCATTTTTATTTTCTATCCAGAATTTGAATGCATCCTTCATTTCAGGAGCTATATCCATATTTAACAACTGTTCCATTGCAATTTGGATACTGTTTCTAATCTGGTTAACACCTGTTGCCATACCAAATCCATATTCGGCATTGTCTTCAAACAATGAAT
>DAIUCB010000119.1:0-8359 GCA_036846385.1 Bacillota bacterium
ATTTAAAATCCTTTCTTATTTGCTTTTCGTGATATGCTTCTATATTTTCCTTTGCATTAATTATCGTTTTTAGCAAATCTGTATCAATTTCCTTTAATGCAGCATCGATTTCTTCCTTTGTAACCTCAAGGCTATCTATTGCCGCATTGTCAAAAGCATAGGTATATTTTTTTACTGCTTCATCTTTGTTTTTTCTTACATCCTCTATGATTTCATCAACTGCTTTATATACATCGTTGTAATCCTCGGAATTTCTTTGCTGAAGCCGACTTATAAAGCCATTTTTATCTGTATTTTTAATTATATTTATCAACCCTTTCATCCTCCCTGCGAATTAATTCGATTATTTCATTTATTTCATTTCTCTTGAATTTATAGCTGATTTTATTCGATATAACCATCGCATTTATATTGTACATATCATCTAATATCTCAAGTCCGTTTGCCCTCAAGGTGTTGCCTGTTTCAACCAAATCTACTATAACATCCGAAAGCCCGAGTATAGGTGCCAGCTCAATTGAACCGTTAAGTCTGATGATTTTTACTTTTTGCCCTTTGTCTGCAAAATATCTTATAGCTGTTTCGGGAAATTTAGTTGCAACCCTCAAAACAGTATCATCAGCAAAAATTTTTTTTCCCTTTATACCTGCTATTGACATTTTACAGCTGCCAATATTCATTTTATATAGCTCATATATGTCACCGCCTTTTTCCATTATCATATCCATACCAGATATTCCAATATCGGCAATCCCGTTTTCCACATATGTTATGACATCCGAATTTTTAAGAAGCATAAATTTGATTTCTCTTTTTTTATCCTCAAAAATCAGCTTCCTTGATTTTTCATCTATATTTTCTCCAATGCCTATAGCCTTAAACAAAGCTATTGCTTGATTTCCAAGCCTGCCCTTTGGTATTGCCACCGATAATCCCATTTATATTCCCTCCGTATAAAGAAATTTAATCAACTCATCTAATTCTACAGAAAACCCTATTGCAGGTACCTTATGACCGAATTGCTCAGTAAAGGAATCATATCGGCCGCCTTTTATGATTTCCTTGTTAGAGCCTTCAATATAGCCTCTGAATATTATTCCGTCATAATAGCTAAGCTCTGATACAAGGGATAAATCATAAACGGCCTTATCTGTGATACCTCGTAGAAAATTATCAACCTTCGCCAGCTCTTCAATACCTTGGTACATCAAATCATTTATATATAATCCCTTTAGCTGTTTGTTTATCTCGTTGAAGCTTCCCTCCAGATCAAATATACTGTTTAGTGTGCTGATTGGTTCTATATAAGGCAGTCCGGTTATGTATTCCTTAAGGCCCTGCTTGTTTTTTGAATACAATAAATTCAAAATATTTGTATTGTCTTCTCTTTTAAAGGAGCAATCTTGCATTAGGCCCTTTAAAAACTTACTGTTTCCTATTTCAAACAAATAATTACTGCTATATTTATTCATAATTTTAACGGCTGTATTCAGCACATTTTCATCTGTATTTCCATCCTTTTCACCGATAAGCTCAACACCCATCTGTCTTTTTTCCCTGATTCCTCCGTTGCTGTGAGTATATGTTTTGCCATAGTAAAAAAGCCTCAGCTTAAGTCCCGTTTCCCATCTGTTCATATACCTGTTGACTATTCCTGTTGTAATATCAGGTGATAATATCAAAATATCTCCGTTGTTGTCCAAAAGCTTCACTGTAGATCTTTTATCTATTCTGAAGTTAACATCTGTAAATTCATCATAGCTCTCAAATATGGAAGGCTCTATATTCATATATCCTTCATCATACAAAAAGCCTTCAATTTCCTTTCTCAAAATATACATCCTGCGTGAAAAGTTAATTTCATCTTCAATCTTTAAAAAACTCATGTTTTTTGGTCTCCTTGTATAAAAAATAATTAGTATAACCCGACAAAATAAAAAACCACCTGACTTATATCAGATGGCATCTTTTCTAATTTTAATATCACCACAGATACAAGCCTTTAAGTTGAACGACTAAAAGAGCTTGTAAATGTGAACTGTAATCTATCTTAAAGTTCCTTACAAACCCTGTACCTATGATGATGATGTAATTGTATGCATAAAAATAAATTTTTCATGATACACCTCTCAAATTTTTTATCATTATACTATGGGAATTTTTTTATGTCAATAAAAAATTTTCATTAATTTAGCAAAATGTCACCAAGTATAACCAAAATATCATTATCTTGACTTATATATGGATAATTGATATATTATGATATATTAACATTATAAGAAATATATGGAGGAAATTATGCTGTCAGATATGCTTAGTCTTAATCCCATAATTTTATCTTTAATCGGCACAGGCTTTACATTTTTGGTAACAGCCGCAGGCTCCGGTATGGTCTTTTTTGTCCGAAAGGGCGTAAGTGAAAATATTCAACATAGCTTTTTAGGCTTTGCGGCAGGTGTAATGATAGCTGCATCAGTATGGTCACTGCTTATTCCCGCCATAGATATGGCAGAAGCACAGGGAATGATTGGATGGATACCTGCAGGAGGCGGATTTGTTTTTGGCGGAGTTTTTTTATTTATACTCGACAGACTGCTTCCTCATCTGCATATTCAATCTGATACTCCCGAGGGATTAAAGAGCTCATTTAAAAGAACCACAATGCTGGTCCTCGCTGTTACTTTGCATAATATACCCGAAGGCATGGCCGTTGGGTTATCCTTTGGAGTTGCCGCTCAATCAGGCTCTGCTGCTGCCTTGACTTCAGCTTTGGCTTTGGCTCTCGGAATAGGTATACAAAATTTCTCCGAGGGAGCTGCCATATCTCTTCCCTTGAAAAATGAAGGCTTTTCAACATCTAAAGCATTTATTTACGGCTCCCTGTCCGGTATTGTAGAGCCTATAGCAGGAGTGATAGGTGTTTTACTTGTAAGCACCATAAAAGGTATTATGCCCTGGGCTCTGTCCTTTGCAGCCGGAGCAATGATATATGTAGTAGTAGAAGAGCTCATACCTGAATCCCAATCCATTGAGCATTCTCATTCAGGTACTGTCGGCACAATGCTTGGCTTTCTTATTATGATGATATTGGATGTGGCACTGGGATAATAAAAATGATTATTTTTCCGTTGGGGGCATAAAGCCCCCAACATCATTATCTATTTTAACTTTATTAAATATTTCTTTATCATCTTTGCAGGATGGTAGGATTGCTTGGCTTTTTTGAGCCCCTCATTCCCAGTATCCTCCTGTCTGTTTACAAATTCCGTATCTGAAAAGCACTCCATTAAAAACCTTCTGTTTATAAATGCATATATACCCTTAAACTGCAGCTCTCCTCTTTCAACATGTATTACGGCGGTTTTATCATTAACCCTTTCGCCGACGGCAAAGCCTGCAAGCTCGTTATCAACATACACAGCTATTGACATAAGCTCAAAATAATGGAGCTCTTTAAATAAATCCTTTATTGCATCTATTTCCATGCACATTTCCTTATCAACGGTTTCCAAAACCTCTTCGTGCCATCTATGGAGAAGAGTCAGACAATCCTTTATAACATTTTCGTTATTGATAGACTTTATTTCATATTTATATGTCTTTTCAAAGGTATTTACATGATTCTTTTTACTGTGATATTTTTTACCCTTTAATTCGATTAAATCCTTAGTATTATACACATATTCAAAATCATCGACATCTTCTATTATTTCTATCCTGTAATCGGTATATTTTTTTAAATCATTGATAAATTCTTCATCCACATCGCCGAAGAGATAATCTCTGTCAGTATAGTTTTCATTTCTTTCGATTAAGCTTTCTATTATATTTACTAATTTATCCTTTTTATAGCCTAGTGGCTGTGCATAAAAGGTTCCCTTCCCTTCCTCGTTTTTTTCAATTACTAAGGCATCATCAATTATAGCATATTTAACATTATTCAGCTTCCGCCACATATATAATGATGAAAACAAATATTCATAAGATTCTATACTGTTATTTTTAACATAGCTGTTTATTATCTCCATATCATCTAATGATAAACATTTAAAATTATATATCATATACCTCTCCTATGTTTACTATTTCTATTAATAGCATATTCTTTTAATTTTTACCCACTAGCCCGCAATCCTAAACATCAATTTTATTACAGCCCCTTTTAATTGCCCAAGATTAGCTTTAAAATACATATAATCAGTATATAATAGGCATAAATATATTTCAATAAATTATATTTGCCTCTATACGATAAATTTTATTAAATTTAGTTACTTGACAATATAAAGTTACTATGTTATATTGAATATCATGATTTAGGAGGTTGATTGCTTGTTTAAAGGATTAGTTTTAACAGATCATATAAGCTTCTTTTTAGTTTTTTTAGAAGGCTTTTTATCCTTTTTTTCACCTTGTGTTTTACCTCTCATACCTGTTTATATCAGCTATTTGGCAGGCAACGGAAAAATAATTAATGAAAACGGCACTGTTATTTATGAAAGAAAAAAGGTTCTTATAAATACATTGTTTTTTATAGCTGGTATATCAAGTACATTTTTTATACTTGGACTTTCTTTTTCTTCAATGGGAGTATTTTTAAACAGCAATAAGCTGTTGTTCAGCAAAATAGGCGGAGCTATCATTATTATATTAGGCTTAGTACAGGTTGGTGTGCTACAATTAAATTTCTTGAAGAAAGAGAAAAGATTTCAATTAGAAATTACAAAATATAAAATGAATCCTCTTGTTGCTTTTGTAATGGGCTTTACCTTCAGCTTTGCATGGACACCGTGTATCGGACCTGCTCTGTCCTCTGTATTGATATTAGCTTCAAATGCTCAAAGTACATTTATCGGTAATATGTATGTATTGGTATATGCTATAGGCTTTATAATTCCATTTTTAATGCTGGGACTTTTTACAACTCAGGCATTAAACTTTTTTAAAGAAAAGCGAAGCTTCATAAAATATACAATAAAAATTGGCGGTGTAATTCTTATTATAATCGGAATTTTGACCTTTACCGGTTTATTTAACTTTATTAACAAGCTTATATCCTTCTGATGATTATAGATTACTTAATAAATTATATGATACTTTTTTAAAAAGTATAAAATTTAATTATTATTGCAAAATAATTATTATATTATCGGAAATATAATTTAATTAACCGGAGTATACGTATGAAAAATCAATATAATTTACCATGTAATATCGCTCAGACCTTAAATATTATCGGTGATAAATGGTCACTGCTAATTCTTCATCAGCTGCTTATCGGTCATGATACCTATAAGGAAATGCAAGATAATCTGGACGGAGTACCTTCAAATCTGTTATCAGAGCGTCTGAAATCAATGGAGGGTGACAAGCTGATTGAAAAAGAGCTGTATCAAGCTCATCCGCCAAGATATAAATACTGCTTGACCGAAAAGGGATATGATCTGGAGGATGTTTTTAACAGCTTAATTTTGTGGGGTGAAAAGCATCTTGACAAATGCTATAAAAAATTAGTCCACAAAGAATGCCGACACAGCATTGAACACAGATATTACTGCTCTCACTGCAGCAAAGAAATCAAATTAAAAGATATCGATGTATCAGACCCAAAGGAAAATTAATTAATTGAGGTGAAATATGAATAACATAGCAGATATAGCAATAATAGGAGCAGGACCTGCAGGTCTTTCAGCTGCAATAAATGCAGTAACCAGAGGTAAAACAGTTCGGATATTTTCAAACAACGAAAACTATTTATCTAAAGCAGAGCGTGTAGATAATTACTTGGGACTTTATAACATTAACGGAAGAGATATGATGAATCAATTTATCAAACACGCAGAAGCTATGAATGTAAAAATAGAAAATAGTAAGGTAGTAAATATTTTACCCTTTGACGATAATTTTTTCGTTAATGTTAACGGAGATATAATCGAGGCTAAAAAAGTAATACTATCATTGGGCATATCAAAGCTAAAGGAAATTCCCGGTGAAGCCAGACTGCTGGGAAATGGAGTAAGCTACTGTGCTACCTGTGACGGAATGCTTTACAGAGGCAAAACCGCAATAGTCTGGGATCAATCCCATGAAGCATTAAAGGAAGCCAATTACTTAAATGACATAGGAGTTCATATTATATTCGTTTCAAAAAAAAGCAGACCTGAGGAATTAAACTCAAAAATTGAATTTATTCAAGGAGCTTTAAATGAAGTTTTAGGTGAGAATAAGGTTGAGAGTGCACTGATAGGTGATAAAACAATTAAAACCGATGCAATTTTTATGCTTCGAGAATCTGTTGCTCCCACTGCACTTATTGATGGTCTGAAAACAGAAAACGGTTATATTTCCGTAGACAAAAATATGGAATCAAATATTAAGGGCATCTATGCGGCCGGAGATTGTACCGGTAAACCACTTCAAATATCAAAAGCTGTAAGCGAGGGTCTGATTGCGGCACAAGCGGCAGCTAAAGAAATTGATAACGATAAGGAGAATAATTAAATGACAGAAAAAATATTGTATTTAAACACTAAGGAATTTGATGAACTAATCAATAAGGAAAGGCTGGTTTTAATAGATTTCTGGGCTACCTGGTGCGCTCCCTGCAGAATGCTTGCTCCTGTAATCGAAAAAATAGCTGAGCAATATGACGGAAAGCTGGTTGTCGGAAAGGTTGATATTGATAAGGAAGAGGAGCTGGCTATCCGCTACGGAATACAAAGCATACCGACAGTAATTCTATTTAAGGACGGAAAGGTTGCGGCAAAGGAAATTGGGGTTAAACCACTAAAGTCTTTTACAAATATGCTTGATTCAGAAATAGCTTAATTTTATTATAATCGTCCGGTAGCCATTACCGGACGATTATTTATATTTTCCACTCATCCTTCAATAAACCATATAAGTATAAATTGTACCTTTTATCCCCTCTCAAAACAAATTTTCTGAATACACCTTCCTTTTTAAAGCCTATACTTTCATAAAGGCTGATTGCCGAATAATTAAATTCGATAACATTCAGTTGTATTCTGTAGAAATCCAGCTCACAGAAGCCTATATTAAGCAAAAGCTTTAAGGTTTCCTTGCCATATCCCTTGCCTCTTAACTCCTTGCTTCCAATGCCGATAAATAAAGTAGCCACCTTGTTCTCCGTTATAATATCATCAAATCCTGCAACACCTATTATTTGATTGTTTTCAATCAATCTTATTGCATATACTTTAGCTTCATGTTTACTTTTATAATCATTAAATGTTTTATTTACCTCATTTTCATTCTTCGGAACAGGCGGCATATAATCGTAATACTTTAAAAAATCGCAGTCTGCAAACCATTGATACAAATAAACCATATCTTCCTTTTCTATAGAAGATAAATATAAATTTGAGTTTTTTTTCACAAATATCCTCCTTATTAAGCCAATAATTAATTTATACTGTATTTTTAAAGAATAGTCTCTAATCAATAAATATTTTTATTGCAAAATTATGTTATATACAAAAGATGATGTATTATTATTTCAAAATACATCATCTTTTATTTACATTTCAAAATACATTATCTTGTCGGCAATATTTCCAGCCAATAGCCATCAGGATCTGCTATAAAGTAAATGCCCATTGCTTCATTTTCATATACAACAATACCCATTTCCTTATGCTTTTTATATGCTTCATCATAATTATTTACAACAAAAGCAAGGTGATATTCACTTTCACCAAGATCATACTTTTCAGTTCTGTCCCTAAGCCATGTTAATTCCAGTGAAAAATCTGTCACACCGTCTCCCAAAAAAACCAATACAAAGCTGCCGTCCTGTGCTTCCTTTCTTCTAACCTCTGTTAATCCAAGAGCTTCCTTATAAAAGCTTATACTCTTATTTAAATCAATTACATTAAAATTAAAATGATTAAATATAAATTTCATATATAATAACCTCACTTATAATAAACTGTCAATTTATTATACTACAAATTATGGCAGCTTGCTATATGATTATTTCCTAAATTCTTATATTCGGGATATTGCTCTCTGCATATATTTGTTGCTTTAAAGCATCTGTCAGCAAAATAACAGCCCGGTCCCGGATTAATCGGTGTAGGAGGTTCTCCGTCAATTTTTATCGGTACTTTCGTATCATCAAAATCTATCGATGCACAATTAGAAATTAATACCTGTGTATATGGATGCTGAGGATTCTTAATTATTTCATCACTTTCACCCATCTCCACAATTCTTCCAAGATACATTACTGCCAATTTATTTGAGATATATCTGGTTATTGTAATATCATGGCTTACAAATACAAGAGCTGTTTTGTTATCCTTAACAAGCTTTATAAGCATGTTGATTATTTCAG
>DAIUCB010000120.1:0-8315 GCA_036846385.1 Bacillota bacterium
GTTACATTTTCAAGATGTTTAACAAGTATATAATTCTTGTCGGTAAGCTGTGCAGTAACAGTATATTCGCCGGGATTGACAGGAGGTTCTGTGGTACTTATACCATCAAGCGTATATGTAACAGTATAGCTATTGCTTGTAAGTATTCTGTCATTTGATATATCCGTCACTACAACACTTGCGCTATGAGGCTTGCCGTCACGCACAAAATGTGCACTTTCACCCTTCATTGAAACCTTTGCAGGTTCAACTGTCATGCTAACATCCTGCGAAGCAGTAAATCCATTTCCATAAGTTACAACCACTTTACCTGTATATGTTCCTACAGCAAGACCTGCTACAGGCTGAATATCAGCAAAAGCTGAAGATGTTCCTGCCGGAATAATTGATTTATTAACACTTACCGTAAATTTATCGCTTTTCCTTCCTTCTGCATCAAATACATCAACATTAGATATAGCTAAATCCGTCGCACCTTCATTTGTGACAGTTAATGGTTTTGTAGCAACAGGTAATGTATAATCATATGTAAAGGTTCCTAAGTTTGTTTTTTCCATGTTCAACTCATTTACGCTTACCTGCATGAGCGCTGCAACATCGTTTGGATTTGTTATATCATCACTTTTTTGAATATCACCGCTCAAAGTATACGCTCTTGTAACATTTTGATTGTATGCACCTTTTCTCCAGGAAATCGGACATTTTTCAACCGAATTATCAGACAAAGTAACCTGTGCCGTTGTCGGAAGATATAAGCTGTCAAATGCTACACCTTTTTTAACGAGTAGTGAGCCTAATGTATCTACAGAAACAATACTTTTTGTTACATGTAATGTCACTGCTTTTTCAATTGGCTCGTATATATTTTGATAAAGTCCGTTTAATACATGCTGACCCTGAGCTGTCAGTGTAATATTTATATTTGATTCACTAAATTCTGATGACTTTAATACAAGCTTGTTATCAACAACTTTCACATAATCATTATCAGAAACAGTATATACATAGTTTACTCCAATCGGTGATTGAGGTACCGATAGCAATGCGACAACATCACCGATTTTAGCACCTGCATCAATATCAGTATTAGATACACGAATGGTTGTAGGTACGGTATCAAGGCTTAATACTTTTACCGGCAAGCTTTCCTCAAAGGAATAATCATCCGTAACACTATAATCACACATTACAACGCCGTCTCCATAATACTCTGCTTTTAAAACACCGCTCTCATCAATACTTATTTTATCATTTCCATATGCTACAGAAAAGTTGACATTAGAATTATCGAGGAGATATTCTCTGTTATTTTCAGCCACACCATAAACGGTTAACTGTGCTTGAGACTCTTTTTGAATTTTAAATTCTTCACTTATATCTTTTCCGTCAGCCTTTATTTTAATCGATACAAATCTTGAGAGCTCAGAAGGAATTACCTCGCATAGCATAACTGTTTTATTATTTGCACAGTCTACAGCCGTAACGGCAATTTCTTCACGTTTGTTATTTCCCATCCCTTCATATCTAAAGCTTCCATTTGAAGTCACTATCGGAGCATCATTTATGTATACTACAGAATTAGATTCTGCTGTACCTGTAATTACATAATTGCCGTTTTCACTCTCAACAACCGTTTTGTTCAGCATTAGCGTAGGTGGAACAGTATCAACCGATACACATACTTTTTCTGTTGTATAATCGCCCTGAGCATTTACAAAATAGAATTCAAGGCTTGAACCGCCTTCTATAAGTTCTTCCTTGATTGTCAAAGGTGTATTTGCTTTCATTTCATATTCAACGCATTTATTTTCGCTGTCAACCTTATATTTGCCATCAACACTGTAAATCATTTTAACATCTTGATTTGATGTCAGCGTAACATCAGGTTTAGTTGTGTTTACCGTTACCTCTTTTACATCTCCCTTTGCCGATGTAGGAGTAATTCCTCCAACCGTGATACCCGCTTTTGCCGGATCCGGCTTAGGTAAATAAATAGCGTTCGTTGTAACAGGCTCACTCATATAAGTAATAGAGTCCTTTATATTGTAGGCATAAACCTGAACCTTGTATTTTGAGCCCGGTAATATACCCACCGTTTCAAAGCCTTTAGGGTTTCCCTTTTCATCGTATCCTGTAGCCTGCTCATAAGTATTCCCGACATAGACCTTAGTTTCTGTTGTATTCATGCCGTCAAATCCATCAACAGCATTTCCGTTTTCATCAACGATCATAACATAATATCCACTTACACCATCAACACCGTCAAAGCTCACCTTAAACTGACCGTCACCGCCCGGAACTGCAGTAACATTTTTAACTGCATCAGGTGTATTGGGATTTACATATTCAAATGAATTTGAAGAAAGTGCGGAAGATAAATTCTCTCCGGCTTTTTTAAGCACAGCTCTTGCCTGATATTTTCCGTCTTTTAATCTCTCGCCGATATCCACTGTGGCACTTCTGTCTGATGCTTTAATATCCTTCGCTACACAAACACCAACATCATAGCTGTCTGCCATTTTCTTATAGTAAGCGTTAAGCTCTTCTTCTGTCATATTTTCATTGTAAACAGCGTCTGTAGCCTGCTCCTTAGAAATATGAATATCAACAGTATAGTCTCCGTCATTGATATTTAATGCATTCCAATCAACCTTAAGCTTATCGTCACCCTGTTTTTCACAAGTTACATTTTTAATCTCAGGTAATTCTAAAACATCCATTGCTGTTAATGTTATCGGTTTGTCTGTTTCAACCTTCCATTTTCCATCTGCAGGATCAACAACAGAAATAAATACATAATGCTCATCCAATCCACTCTTAGATTCAGCTGCATCAATTGTTTGAACGATATAATTTTCATTTTCTTTCAATGCATAATCTGCTCCGTTAGGCTGTGTTACTTTTATTTTAGGCATTTCACCATTATATTGCAACTGGAACAAAGCATTTGACTGATTATTAACATCAAATAAATATTCGTTATCGTTATTATTACCAAGCAAAACATCATTAGTAGATGCCATCAGTACCTTTCCATTAGATGCTATCGCAGTATCCTCCGAAGAGCAGTATGTTTTTCTTAAATTTCCACCAAACAGCATAACGCCGTCTGCATTAGTCTCAGTTTCACTGCACTCAAGAGCAAGTGCATTATCTATTTCCTCCTGAGGAATATTTAATTGCTCTGCCAATTCCCAAGCGTCGTTAAATTTAACCTTCTTATCTGCCCAATAATATCCGATTGAAAGAGGAATGCCGATGATTCTTATGCCTGCATATACACGGTAAGAGGAAAGCTCAGCCATGACAGCCGCAAGCTCCATACCTCCCAGAAGAGGAATACAGCTCGGCACAAATAATCCGCAATACATCTTGCCACCTACAGAAACGTTGCCGAAAACGCTGTTGATTCTCGGATCAGCCACAAGCCATATTGAGCCTTCGCCCTTAATTATATCTAAAAGATTAAGTTTAATACCGGCACCGATATCTATGCACGGATAAACAACGCCCTCATATTTTGTGTCATAAATCTGGAATCCTGCATACATGCTTTCAAGAAGAGGAAGCTTTACAATTTTTCCGTCCTCTGCCTCAAACCTGATACCGCCTAAGGATACCTTCATAGATACAGTATCCAATTCCAAAGCAACCGTAGTTGGGTCCTCATATCCTGTGATTACCTTTAGAGCTATCGGCGGAATAGCATTAAAATTACCCTTTATCGTGTCGTATAAATTATATATGCCGCCGCCCATTTTAGTGAGCCAGCCTACCTGCAGCGGTGTTACACCAAGCGGTATTTTAATAATCTCACCGCCCACAACCAGCTCAATGCAGTCAGGAATGCATTCGCCTCCCGTTTCAAACACCAAAGACACCAATGCTTCACATTCAAATGCAGAACCAACCTTCACCCCTGCACTGATTTCAGTAAACCATCCCGGATAATCTATTGAGTTAATTTTAAATCCGGCCTTTGCTCCTCCGGCTTTAAGCATCGGTATCGTATCATCAGTCAAGTTAATACCGCCCTCTGCCTTTACACCAACAAGTGAGCTTGTATTGTCCGCAGCATTTACACCATAACGCATTTCTTCCATATTAAGAGCTACCAGGCTGTCTGCACCTTGATAATCGTCAATATCATTAATTTTATCAAAGGAGCTTGATTTTTTAGAATCATCAGAATCCTTTCCATCATCACCGCCGTCATCGTCCGATAACCACGGCAATGCAACACTGAAGCTTCCTCCTAATGAAACGGTGCTTTTGCCGATAACTGCATTTTTTATATTTATTTTAACACCCGACAATGCACCAATCGGTTTAAACACTTCATTTGCAATTACATTAGCCGGAGTTACAATCGTAACAGGTGAGTCTTCATCTTCCTTATCAACTTCACCTACATTTTCATTTATATCTTTGTTGTAATCAACCGGTCCCGGCTCTCCCAACCCATATTTAGTTCCGTCTTCTAATGTCACATTGAAATTTCCATAGTGAAATTTGTAATCACCGATGGATAATGTTCCTTCGCCTGACATTAAAAGTGATTTATTATCCTTGCCAAACCATTCAAAGTTATCAAAAAAGCTATTTGCACCGGACCACCCCTCTACACCGTCATAGCGGCAAATCAGCATTGTACTTTCAGGTTTTGATATAGGTGATGTGTACATAATCGAATTATTGATGATTGAACCGCTTTCACATTCATAAACAGTAACTCCCGAGAGATCATAGGAAGAAATCTCTCCTCTTATAGTAAGAAGAATAGCTTCTTTATCATCTGCGCTCAAGGTTTCCATATCCTTTTCTGCTTTAAGCACTTTAACATTATAAACAGGATTGTCGGTATTATATGTTCCAAAGGCACCAATCAATAATAAGCCATATTCCATTCGATCGTATTTTTCATCATCTGTCATGGTTATAGTTTTTGACATATTGCCAAAATTTTTAGACTTTAGATTAATGGTATATTCCCCTGCTTCAAATTTCAAAGAGTCAAGTTGAATTGTCATAGTAGCATCTTCTATATATATATTGCTTCTTGAAATCTCACGAGGAATCCCGGTACGAGCATCGGTTATATTCATGCTCCACTCATTATCAGCTTTTAAGCTTGAAAACTCACTCCCTTTAATTACAACACTTTTCTTGTTTGCACCCGTATATATTGTTTGAGGAGCAACTTCTGTCATCTGCATATTTGGCGGAGTTCCTTTAACAGAAGGCAATATAATATATTTTTTTGCTTCAGTATAATCATTACCGTCACCATATACCACAGTAATGCCATATTCAGCCACTTTAAGGCTTTGCTGCACAGTCGGTATTACTTTAAAGATTACTGAAGTTGTATCTCCCTGCTTAAGCTTTGTAATTGTTTTTATCATAGCATCCATAGGTGCAATATTAAGCTCATCCGAAAGCCCAAGCTTAACAACAAGGTTATTTAAATCAGCACTTTCAATACCTGTATTATCAAGGTTGACCGTAATTGTTATTTCCTTTTCATTGTAGCCTGTTCTGTCATTATTTATAGTAAGCTTTTGCGGTGATGTAAGCTGAACATTAAATTTCGCATCACCGGAGGCGTCAGATATACTTCCTATACCGTAAAAGGTTTCGTATATTTTTGTTTCACCGATTGGCAAATCTGTCGGGTTAAAGTAAAGAGCCACAGCAGAATCTGCACTGGCATATTCGTTTTTTACAGTAGTAAAATTAACAAGAGGATTAGGAGTATAATCCCATGCTGTGTGAGAAATAGACTCCCAGTGTGATACAACCATTCTGTCAGGTTCAATATTTTGCCAGCCTGACAAAAGTCCGTAGGCAATAACATTCGGAGCAAATTTTTCATCAGCAGATTTCCACGAAATCGGCATATTTTCTCCGCTATATTCTGTTTCGTTTGTAACAAAGGTTGTACCTACAATCATAGGTGACGCATCATTTGAGCCAAGCTGGGTATCAAGAAGAATTCTTGAACCTAAGGTTATTGATTTATTACTTCCGTTTGATACCTCATAGGTTATTTTAGTATTACCTGCGTTTGGGTTCGCCGGGTCTGTTATTAATGTCAGCTTTTGTGTTATCTCAACATCATTGATACACCAAACAGTTTTAGCAATATATCCGTCGATTGTTGTCTGAGATACAACTCCTCCCTTTGCTCCATATTCCGTACCGAAAACATAATCCTCTCCGTCTATACGAAATGTAGTGAAGGATGTTTCAGGAAGCTTATTGAAGAACAACAAATTTTTGTCGTTATCACTTACTTTATTAGGAATACCGTCTGCCGTATGTATCGTAAAACGTCCGTTACTTTTATTAATTTTGTACTCCACTATGCCGTTTTGCACAATATAGGGAGCTGTTGCTTCTACTAACGCTTGAACAGGCGGAGCAACAATATTTATAAACATTGCAAACAAAGTAACCAGAGCAATTATTTTTTTAATATTTTTCATTATTTTTTAACTCCCTTCTATTTAACAAATATATAGACAAGTTTTGAATTGCGATTTTCGTCTTGCATATAAAGTGTGTAAAATCCTTTGTTTTCAAATGTGTATTCTTTAGTTATTTCATCTCCGTTTTTCTTAAAATAACCAAAACTCTTTTTACCGGAAGCACAGAGCAGCTTTAAGCTTCCGATTTGATTGATTGTCTCTAATTTCATGGTGTTTCCTGAAATCTCAACCTCAGAATTCACAGGCATCCTGCCGTTAATTATGACGTTAAATCCATCCGGATCATAAACTGTGACATGCTTTGTTATCTCACCTGTATTTCCTGCAATATCTGTTGCACAATATTTAATTTCATAATCGCCTACATAAGACGTATCAACCTTACCTGTAATTATTAAACCCTTTGGAACAGCATTTGCATCTGTTACGCTGACGCCGTTACTTTCATTAAATTTTGTTCCTTTGCTTATAGCTTCGTATTGATTATCAAGTACTATTTTAGGAGCATCTTTATCAATCCAATTAACTTCTAATAATACATTTGTAACATTTCCAACCATATCTGTTACAGGTATTTTAACCTTATCGTTTTTAGAAAATGTATATTTCCCGTTTAATGCTGCAAAAGGATATTTAACCTCTTTGTCAGCTGTCAAGGTTGCAACGACATCCTCCTTAGTCAGCTCGGTTGTAGAATATTGAACCGTTACAACAGGCGGCGTTTTATTTATATTTGTAACACTTGCTACCGCATCACCCTCTATACCGGCCGGATTTCTATAGTTAAATGAGAATTCACCATTTTCACTGAATTTATAAATCTTTGAATTATCGTTATTTATTACGAAAACTACATCATTTTTTCTGTCCTCCGGATAAAGAGTTACATAAACATCCTGACTCGTCGGCTTGGTTGTTGAATATTCCAGCTTAACAGGAGTTGACTCCTTGGTAATATTAGCAACATCAAGTGCAATTTCCGATATATTGCCTGCATAATCCTGTGCCTTAAAAACAAAGCTTCCATTCGATTTAAACTGCATTGAATTCCTTCCGCCATTGTTTAACCAAGTTACACTTTCATCCGCAGTTACAGTTGCAAATACACTGAAAGGCGTTTTTCCCAAAGGACTTAAGCTATAGGAAAGAGTCGGCGGTATTTTATCTATCCTTATTGCACTTGCAGTAGTTGTAAATGTGTTGCCTGCTCTGTCTCTTGCTGTAAACTGATGTTCACCGTTTGCTGTAAAGGCATATGTTTCACCGTCATTTTCAGCACCGCTCCATTCGTCAGAAACATGAAGTGTTGCAATCACATCCTTGTTTGTCCATGTTGTTTCACTGTAAGTCACATAAGCAGTAGGTGCTGATTTATCTATTTTATCTATAACTGCTTTTTTGCTGCCGCTGTTGCCTGCTTCGTTGATAAACTCAAATGTGAATTCACCGTTTGATGTAAAAGTGTAAGTATCGCTGCCACCATTATTAGTAATCTTTACAGGCGACAAACTATCTAAGTCAAGACGCACCGTTATATCTTTGTTTATAAATTCCCCATTGTAGGAAGCACCATCTGACGTATAAGAAATATTTGATGTCGGCACATCCTTGTCAATATTTGTAACTGTGGCTGTGTAACTGTTTTTATTGCCTGCAGCATCCGTAAAGTTAAATGTATGGCTGCCGTTTTCGGTAAATGTATATGAATTCCCGCTTGTATAGGTAACATTGGATAAATCATCCGATGCTGTAATCGTCACAACAACATCTTTGTTTGTCCAATCTGTAGTTGTTCTTATTTCGCTGATGAACTCAGGTGCATTT
>DAIUCB010000121.1:0-8287 GCA_036846385.1 Bacillota bacterium
GGGGGGAAAACAAAACCTGACCGTTAAGACGAAGGTTGAGTTACCTATCCATATTCCTTTGGTCATTGAATGTTATCAAAGAGGGTAAAAAAATAGTTCTAATTGACCCGAAGGATTTTCCAGACAACTCACTTGCAAGTATGGCTGCCTGCCTCGGAGCACCGGTAGTACTTACTGAAAAGCCACCGGGAGGACAAGAAGTGGTTTGGTGTATTGAAAGCTTGAATAGGTATCTTGGTAAAGAAATTCAAGCTATAATACCGCCTGAAGCTGGTGGGGTAAATACACCGGTGCCTATGGCAGTGGCTGGAGCAGTTGGAATACCAGTAATAGATGCTGATGGTATGGGAAGAGCTTTTCCTGAATTGCAAATGACATCGTTTTACACACATGGAATTATGCCGTCACCAACAGCATCGGCAAATGAAAAGGGTGCAATAACAATAGCAGATACTGTAACAGCTATTATGTCAGAGAGAATAATCCGAAATGCAGCCATGGCATATGGCGGAAATTCCTGGATTGCAGGTTATCCTATGACCGGAAAGCAAATGAAGGAAGCAGCAATTTTCAATTCGGTAACAAAAAGTTGGGAACTTGGCAAGGCTGTTTTTAATGCAAGGAAGCTTCACACTGATCCAATTGCGGATGTAATAAAAATTGTCGGCGGATTTAAGGTGTTTAAGGGTAAAATAGTAGATATTAACAGAGAATTTGGTGCTGAAAAAACAAAAGGCTTTTCAATGGGATTGCTTACTTTAGAAGGTCTTGAAGAATATAAGGGTTCAAAGGCAATCGTATCCTTCCAGAATGAATGGCTCAGGTTGGAGATTGATGGTGTTGTAAAATGCTTGCCGCCTGATTTGATTTTGATTATGGACTCAGAAACAGGCGAACCAATTAGAACAGATATTGTTAAATATGGTTATAGAGGTAGTATTGTTGTTGTTCCTGCTGATGAAAAAATGCGAACAGAACTTGGAATTAAAACGTTCGGACCAAGGTATTTCGGGTATTCAGAGGATTATGTGCCTGTTGAAAACCTTATACAGCAACAGACTCAGATTTAATAAATAATAAAAAAATAAGTATTATATGGAAGGAGTAACAATATGAAAGAAAATAATGCACAACCTAATATTGAAGAACAATACTCTCAAAAACCTATTCCTGAAAATATGAGGAAAAAATGGTTTTATCCATCAAGCATCTTTCTTGGAATGTGTGCTGTTTTAGCAAGTAGTATGGCAGGCGGCAGCCTTATATCAGGACTTACCTTTGTAGAGTCAATAATAGCAATGGTGTTGGGTTTGTTTGGTTTATTGATTTTTTTCTATATTCCTTTAGGTAAGATTGGAGCAGAACAAGGATTAAATACATATTTTATCGGAGAATGTGCATTTGGTACAAAAGGAAGTAATTTTATGACTGCCTTTATTGTAACAATAATTCCTGCTGCAGCATGGTACGGAATACAAGTTTCGATAGCGACACAAGCTCTGGCAGCAGTTTTTCCAATGAGTAATACTGTTTTTAATATAGTAACTATTGCTTTTGGAACCATATTTGCTATACCTGCAGCATATGGTATGCTTTCAATGGCTTGGTTAAATTGGGTCAGTCTTCCGGTAATGATATATGTAATAGTTTTTGGTGTATTCAAATCACTCAATGTAAGCGGTATGGAAGGAATCTTGAATTATACACCGGAAAAAAACATGGGAATACTTTGGGGCATCAATTTGCAAATAGGAATGATAGCTATCGGTTGCTGTTCTGTATCAGATTTCACAAGGTGGATTAAAAATAAATGGAGTGATGTATCATACTCAGGTCTGGCAGGTTTGTTCCCAGCTACTATTGTCTTGGGAGTAGCGGGAATGATGATGGCACTTACATCCTCAAAATTTGGAGTTACAGAGTCGTGGAATATCATACAGGTTTTGATAAGCTTAAAAATGCCTGCAATGGCATTGATATTGGTATTTCTACTTCAATGGACTACTTGTATTACTTCTGTTTACAGTTCAAGCTTGGCATTGCATAAGGTATTTGGTGGGAACAGATTCTATTTAGCCTTTATTTTTGCAGCAGCAGGAACTGTGCTAGCATTAATAAATATAATGACGAAATTTTTAGGCTTTGTATCGTTACTTGCAAGTTGGGTACCACCTATAGCAGGTGTTATTATAGCAGAATACTATTTTGTATCCAAAAAAAGCTTTAAGCAAAGAGAAGGAATATATTGGCCAGGAATGATATCTGTACTTATTGGTGGATTGGTAGGATGGAAATCATCATTTTTCATTCCGGCTATAAACGGCTTGCTTGTAAGCGCTATTGTATATTATGTTTATCATAAAGTTTTTATTAAAGCATCTAATCAGACCTTAGATGAGGGTAAACAGCTTTAATATACTGCTTAAATTGTATGAAAATGGAGGTGTTATAATGTCAAAAATATTATGGATTAACCCCGTAGGTACTGATATATTCAACAATATGTTCAGAGAGGGTTTAGAAAAAATCAAGCAACCTCAGACACAGATAGATGTGGTTTCTCTTAAAAAAGGACCAATGCATTTAGAATACAGATATTACGAGGCACTTATTGTTCCAGAAACCCTTCACTTAATAAAAGAGGCTGAAAATAACGGATATGATGCTGCTGTAATAGGCTGCTTCTATGATCCCGGTCTAAATGATGCAAAACAAATAGTCGATAAAATGGCAGTTACTGCGCCTGAGGAGGCATGTGTACATCTTGCATCAACAATGGGGTATAAGTTTTCAGTTATTGTTACTGAGGATTTATGTATTCCTCAAATGATGGACAACATTATATTATATGGCTTGAAAGATAAGGTTGCATCCTTTAAATCATTGGGTATGGGAGTACATGATTTGCATAAAGATGAAAGAAAAACTATTGAAATATTAAAAAGCAAGGCAAAGGAAGCAATAGAAAAAGATGGTGCAGAAGTTATTATATTAGGCTGTACTATTCAATTTGGATTTTATAAGGAGCTACAGGATTACTTAAAGGTTCCGGTTATTGATGCTATAATTGCACCATTCAAATATGCAGAGTATTTAGCTGAGCTAAAAAATCGGTTCGGTTGGATTCACAGCAAGAAATGCGGATTCCAATCACCTATTGTTTCAGAAATAAAGGAATGGAAGCTAGAAGAGCAATTTAATATAAATGGAATTTGGATATAATTAGGAGGAAATAAGATGACAAAAAATGTTAGAATAGGTTATGATGTTGGAGGAACGTTTACTGACGGGGTAATGATGAGAGGAACAGAAGTTTTGGCTAAAGCTAAAGCTTTGACTACTGAGGATGTGACAACAGGAATAATAAATGCATTGGATATTTTGCTGAATTCCCAAAAAGCTAACCCTTCAGAGATATGTCTTGTATCACTGGGTACAACACATACTACCAATGCTATTATTGAGAGGAAAAATCTTAACAAAGTAGGAATATTTAGATTAGGAGCACCTGCAACTACAGCAATACCACCGCTGACAGGATGGCCGGATGATTTGAAGGAGGCTATAGGCGGTTCGGATAATATATTTATAATTAGAGGTGGAAAAGAGTATGATGGTAGAGATATCGTTCCACTTGATGAGGAAGCTATCAGGCTAGCATGTAAAAAAATAAAAGGCAAGGTTGATTCTATAGCAGTTACTGGTGTGTTTTCACCAATGATTCCAGATCAAGAGGATAGAGTTGCGGAAATAATAAAAGAAGAGCTAGGTGATATTCCTATTACTCTCTCAAATCATATAGCTTCTATCTCAATTTTAGAAAGAGAAAACTCTACCATTTTAAATGCTTCAGTAATAACTGTTATGAGAAAAGCAATAGAAGCATTAAAAAGAGCTACAAAGGAAAGAGGTATAAGTGCACCTTTATTTATTGTTCAGAACGACGGAACGGTAATGGCTGCTGATTATGCTATAAATTATCCTATTTTTACGGTTGCGTCAGGTCCTGCAGCAAGTGTAAGAGGTGCAGTATATCTTTCAGGCATTGAGAATGGTGTTGTTGTAGATATCGGTGGAACTTCTTCGGATGTTGCGTATATTGTGAATGGTTTTCCGAGAGAATCATCAATTACAGTTTCAATCGGTGGTGTAAAGACAAATATTAGATGTCCGGATCTTATGTCAATAGCTTTAGGCGGAGGAACTATAGTAAAAACAAAGGGCACAGAAGTAATTGGACTTGGTCCGGAAAGTGTAGGACATAATCTTGTAAGGTTGGGGAAATCCTTTGGAGGTCCTATAATAACTACACATGATATAGGTGTTGCCACTGGCGTAATAGAAAATAAGCTTGATATATTCGATACGGATTTTGCTCCTCATATTGATAAAGTATTAGCTTTGGATAAGAAACTTGTTGATGCAGCATATAATAAAATAAAAAATACTTTAGAAATAGCAGTAGATCAGATGAAAACAGTTGCTGGAGATACTAAAGCAATTTTTGTTGGAGGCGGAGCTACAGTTGTACCGAAGAAAAACCTTGATGGAATTTCAGAAGTAATCCTTCCACCACATTTTGAAGTATGTGGAGCAATTGGAACTACTATTGCAGAAATAGGAGCATATGCTGAAGGAGTTGCAGATCTGGAGCAAGAAGACAGAGATGAGGCAATAAACAAAGTTATAGAAAGAGTTAAGGACGAAGCAGAGAAAGCTGGAGCAATTAGAGATACGGTTGAAATATTGGATATTGAGGAAATACCTTTTGCATATATGACTGGAAAACGTGAAAAAATACGTATTAGAGTAAAAGGAAAAATATTTGAATAAGGATGTGATAAGAGTTGTCTACTAAAGTATTTGATACACTTAAAAAATGGGGAGTTAAAAATTACCGTATTATAGATAAGCGGGCTATTCAGGAAATAAATTTAGGAGCCTCTATTCTTGCTACTGGCGGGGGTGGTGACCCTGAAATAGGTTTACTGTGGGCATATAAGGTGCTGGATGAGGGTAAAACTATAGTTATGATTGATCCTATGGATGTCCCAGACAATATTCTAACAGCAAGCTGTGCATGTCTTGGCGCTCCTGTAGTTCTTACTGAAAAACCGCCATCCTATGATGTTTTAAATGTAGCGATAAGAAAGCTGCAGCAATATGTGGGAAGAGAGCTTGAGGCTACTATACCGCTCGAATGTGGCGGAGTAAATTCTACTGTTGCATATGCTGCTGCAGGAGAATTCGAAGTTCCGGTAATAGATGTGGATGGTATGAACAGAGCGTTTCCTGAATTGCAAATGACATCATGGGCAACCTGCGGTGTTAATTCTTCTCCTACAGTATCCAGTGATGAAAGAGGTAATGTTACGGTTATTGATACAAATGTTGATGATAAAATGGCAGAAAATATAGCAAGAAGAACAGCAATGGCATATGGCGGCAATTCATGGATTGCAACCTATATGATGGACGGTAAGCAAATGAAAGAAACATCAATATTATATTCGCAAAGTATAGCATGGGAGCTTGGAAAGGCAGTTATGCATGCAAGAGAAAAACATCTTGACCCTGTTGATGAAATGCTTGATAACCTTAAGCGTACGAGAAATGTATCAGGAATGAGAGTTTTTAAAGGAAAAATTGTTGATATATCTAGGGAATTTGGTGGAGAATCTACGAAAGGCTTCAGCTTAGGTAGGATAAGGATGGAAGGAATTGACGAATATAAGGGCAGAAGTGCAGAAATAGATTTTCAAAATGAGTGGCTGAATTTAAGAATTGATGGGAAAATAAGATGTTTGCCTCCGGATCTTATAGCTATTGTAGATTCGGAAACAGGTGAACCAATTCGTTCCGATATAATGAAGTATGGATACAGAGGTTCAATTGTATTAATACCTGCCCATGAAAGAATGAGGACACCTAAGGGTATAGAAATGTTTGGTCCTAGATATTTCGGATATGATACAGATTATGTTCCAGTTGAAAAATTAAATGAAGGGGTGAAGTAATGAATTTTAATGAAACAGAAAAGAAAATTATAAACTTCCTATTAGATAATCCATATACTGAAAAAAAGCTGATTATTGAAGCTGTTGGTGATCCAGTCGGAATAGACGAGGAGTTAGGTAAGTTGACTGATTCATATGTTTTGATTGAATTAACCGGACCTATGGAATCAAGTTTAGAATCCAGAGTTTCCAAAAAAATATACATGATTAACCCAGAAAAAGAAGAAGATATAAAGTGTTTATTGTAAATTCAGTACAATAATTTAAATTGGTGAAAAAAAGTAAATGTATTACGACATTACATTTTAGGTTCAGTGTTTATGTAGAGGTGATATAAAAATATTGCCTCTACGATATTATTATAAAATCACTGTTTTGTTTGAGTGAAAAATATCTAAAAAATGTAAGATGTTAAATCATGCACGCTAATTATGTTAATAAACAATATATAATAATGTCGATATAATTTATCTGTTATTCTTGATTATAATCAGAAACACTTAAAATGCATCAAAAGCGTATTATTAACAATAATAAGTATTAGGAGACAGAAAATTGAAAATTAGAAATATTGTGACAGCAATAGATACAAACACCGGAGGAGAACCTACCAGGACGATTATAGGGGGTATCCCGTATATTCCCGGTAATACAATGAGCGAAAAAATGCTTTTTATGAAAGAAAACAAGGATTGGATAAGAAAATTTTTGATGCTCGAGCCCAGAGGCAATGAAGTAATGTCAGGAGCCTATTTGACATCTCCTTGCTCTGAGGATGCTGACATAGGTGTTATCTATATCGAGGTGGGCTGCTATTTGCCGATGTGCGGACATGATACTATAGGTGTGGTAACAGCACTGATTGAATCAGGCATATTTGAAGCAAAGGAACCTTTTACGTATATTAATCTGGATACGCCGGCAGGTGTAGTAAAAACAAGAGCTGAGGTAGAAGGAAATACCGTAAAAAATGTTTACTTTGAAAATGTACCCTCCTTTATGTTCAAGGAAAATGTTATAGTCAGCATACCGGGTTTTGACAATTTGAGTTTAGATATTGGATATGGTGGAAACTTTTATGCTATTGTTAAAGCTAAAGACGTCGGCGTTAAGGTAGATGTGAAAAACGCAAAGAAATTAATTGAAATAGGCAACCAGATAAAAGATGCGGTAAACAGTACTGTACAAATATACCATCCTGAAAATAAATTTATGAATACATTAACCCATGTCGAATTTTCAGATGAGCCTACAAATGATCAAGCAGATGCTAAAAATGCAGTTATAATAATACCGGGTTCAATTGACCGTTCACCTTGCGGAACAGGAACCTCTGCGAAGATGGCCGTATTAAACGCAAAAGGCAAATTGGATGTAGGAGATACCTTTGTACATGAAAGTATAGTCGGTTCTATATTTAGGTGCAGAGTGATAAGGAAGACAAAGGTAGGAGAATTTGATGCAATCATACCGGAGGTTGGGGGAAGTGCATATGTGACAGGTATAAACAATTTTGTCATAGATTCAAGCGATGAGCTGAAATATGGATTTAGGATAGACTGAGAGGAAAAAACTATGAACATTAAAAAAATTATACAGGCTTATGATACTCATTCTGATGGTGTTCAGTCAAGAATAATTACAGGAGGAATTCCTTTTATACCCGGTAAGGATATATTCAAAAAAACTGATTTTCTAAAAAAAAATATGGATGATATCAGGAAGTTCATATTTTTAAAGCCCAGGGGCAATAAAAATTTGTCGGGGTTGATTGTTACAGAACCAACTGTAAAGGCAGCCCATTTAGCTGCAATATTTATTGATGAAAGCGGTTATGATAATTGTTATTCGGAGGACCTTGTCAGTGCATTTACAGTTATAGCTGAAACAGGTATGATAAACATAATCAACAAAACAACAGAGCTTATTCTGGAAACTCAATTTGGTTTGTTCAAAGGAATAATTACCTACGAAGATGAGTCTGCTAAAAATATCAATATAATGTGCCCAAAGGAATGTGTATTAAGAAGTAAAAATAATACATTAATAGAAGGTACCGGTATAATAGGAGGCAGAGCATTTATCACCGGAATGCATATGTTCTTATTAGATTCTGAAGATAAAATATGCTGTTAATATAGCTCATTTAACCATGTGCAAAAATATGATACCATATTTTTGCACATTTTTTTAAATCATAAATAAAATATGATAAATAAAATTAAAAATAGTGTAAAAAAGTATTGCATTTTAGTTTATTATATGCTACT
>DAIUCB010000122.1:0-8259 GCA_036846385.1 Bacillota bacterium
TCATTTCTTGCTCCATTAAATCCTAATTATCGTTTTACCAATATTACATAATGAATGCCGGTCCTTACTAAGAAGGAATTTATTTATTCTTTCGTAAAAATCTCTTAGCGCTATTATTCTGTGTAATCACATGATACCAACCCGTACATAGAATAATCACAAATACCTTGGTTATTCCAATCTCCCTGTTTTATAGTTCCCTCATAAATCAGTCCACATTTCTTCATAACCATTCCCGAGCTGGGATTTCGTGGATCATGTCTGGATTCAATGCGATTTGCTTTGACTTCTTTAAAGAAGAAACTAATTAGTCTGGCAAGTGCTTCTGAGGTTATTCCCTGATGCCACCAGCTTCTTCCGATACAATAGCCAACATGAACCATATTAATACTTTCGTCTATTCTTACAATACTAATACTTCCAATCGGTTCATTTCCATTTGATTTTAATACAATAGCCCATAGATAAAATTTATCATCATCATATTGTTTAACCCATTCTCTTAGTATGGATTCTGATACGCTAACATCTATATGAGTAGGCCACATCAAATATTTCGTTACTTCAGAGTCACCGGCCCAGTTCTTATACATTGCCTCTGCATCAGACAATTCAAACCTACGTAACTTCAGTCTGTCAGTTTCTAACTCCTTTGTTCCTAAATGGTTCATTCCCTACACCCCTTATCCGTATTATATCAACATATGTATATCACTTATAATATAAACATCAGAGCTGTTTTTAGCTCATTGATGCTTTTTGCGGTGAAGATCACTGTATGAGTGGATATCTGAGTTACCCCGGGGTAGTAGGAGGTTCTTTTGGCATCCTTGTGCTCCTTGTAATTAACCTCTACATCAAATTTTTCCGGTATTTTCAGCTTGCATGATGAAATGTGCTTTAGTGATTTTTTTACTCCCTCTTTTATCAGCTCACATGAAAGCTCGGGATTGATGCTTATTGTTGCTCCTCCGACTCCTTCATTTACAGCAACTGTTTCGATTGATGAATTTAAATCCTTAGCACGTTCGCAAAGCATTTTGTCGCCGCTGAGAAAAACTACAGGTACTCCGTAGCCTGACGCTATATAAGAATTCAAAACGTATTCCGATGCTATTTGCCCGTTGATTTTAATATAGTTTACCTTCAATGACATCGTATGGGCAAGCTGATTTCCGTTATAGCCAGCTGCCGAATGATAGCCTATAAATATGGCTGCATCGAAGCTTTCGTCCAATCCTGCAACCATACAATCGGGGCAATAGGTCCATCCTCTGCTTAGTCTGGCACATTTCGGAAGTTTTCTCATATCGATATTTCTTGCAGAGCCATGAGCATCCTTTATAAATATTTCCTTTGCACCCATAGCAACAGCACCTTCACATGCCGCTACAACCTCTTCTGTCATCTGTTCTGCGAATACTTTATGCTCGGAGCTTGACAGCTCAGTTTCCGACCAAGAGTTTACTCCTGTTACTCCTTCAATATCAGCGCTTATAAATATCTTCATTTTATTCCTCCCTTTAATAAAAAGTAATTAATGCTTATATCTTCAATATATTATAATATTATTGAATATAATCTCTCATTGATAACAATGTTACTGAAATGATACTACTCCCACCTTTTCAGGTCTTCATCCTTTATTATGCCTGTTGCGATTATGTTTGTATCGCCGGTAAGATACAGTTTTTCCACACTATTGTCACGGATATCAGCCTCTATAAACAGTTCGCCACCCGGTACCATTATTTTTACTGTGTTACCCTTGAGACTGCCCTTCAGCAGCAGTACAGCCGCTGTTGAACCTGAGCCTGT
Source organism: Bacillota bacterium (assembly GCA_036846385.1). Lineage (GTDB taxonomy): Bacteria > Bacillota > Clostridia > Tissierellales > Sedimentibacteraceae > Sedimentibacter. The sequence goes on from DAIUCB010000122.1 coordinate 1,819, forward strand.
TCCGCATGCAAGCGTAAAATCCTCCACTCCTCTTTCATAGGTTTTAACTATTGCAGATGAGTCGTCTGTTATTTCATAAAAGTTCACATTCGCTCCCTTGGGAAAAGTATCATAATATCTTATTTTTCTGCCCAGCTCTCTCAGCATATTTTCGTCTGCATTCGCCAAGCCCTCATATTTGACAACAGCATGGGGCAGTCCGGGGTTTCCCAGCTCTATATAGGAGCATTCATATTTTTTACCGTCTATATTAACATCAGAATTCAGCTCAACCTTTTCCGGCTTATTCAACTCGACTTTTACAAGTCTCTTACCCACTATTTCTGCCGATACTATTCCGGCTCCAGTTTCAAAGGTCATGCTTTTTCCCGCAATACCGTTTTCATAAGCATATCTTGCTATACATCTGGCTCCGTTTCCGCACATTTCTCCTATACTGCCGTCAGAATTGTAAAATCGCATTTTAAAATCTGCTTCTTTGTCGGAAAAATCTATTGCCATAAATCCGTCTGCACCCAGTGAAATCTTTCTTTGGCATACTTTTTGTGCTATTTTAGGTATTATATCTGTAGGTATTTTCAGCTTCATATTATTTATAATTATAAAATCATTTCCTGCACCTTGTATTTTCATAAATTCCATAGTAGCTCCCTTTCTGTATCAATATTTAGATATTTCATTTATTCATATTATAATTTCATCCTTAAAGAATGCTACAAATTACCGCTTTCAGTAAATATTATTTCATTGTTGTCCCCGTCAATTTTTACATGTGTTCCAAAGGCCATAGTAGGCTGAGGAAAAATGTGACCTGCTTGAAAATTTGTTATTACAGGCTTATTGAACTTCATCAGTGTATTGACCAGCACTTCCTCCAAAGGCAAATCAAAGCCGCCCTCATAGTCCTTTTTTTCTCTTGTACATTTAGTACAGGTGCCTATTATTATTCCGCTGCAATCGTCGAATTTACCTGCAAGTGCAAGTGTTGTCAGCATTCTGTCTATCTTGTAAACAGGTTCTCCGATTTCTTCGATAAATATTATTTTTCCTCTTGAATCCAGCTCATAGGGGGAGCCCAATGCAGATGACAAAAGCGAAAGGTTTCCTCCAATCAATTCACCCTCTGCCTTTCCTCCCACCAAAGCTTGAAGCTCTTCACAATCAGGATTTTCATATCTTCCGGGAATAACGTCTGTAAATAAATTTATTATCAAGCTTTCATATGTATATTTTTCGTAGTCAACGTACCCGTCCATCACCTTTCCGAAATCAGAGGTTGCCATTGGTCCGTGAAAGGTAACCATTCGGCAGATTTGGTTAAAAGCAACGTGCAATGCTGTTATATCACTGAAGCCGATAAAAATCTTAGGATTATTTCTAATCATATCATAATCCAGAAGGTTCAGTATTCTCATTGCTCCGTAGCCGCCTCTCAGACAGAAAATTCCTTTTATTTTATCGTCCGAAAAAGCACCATTAATATCTCTTGCCCTTTCCTCATCAGAAGCAGCTAAATGACCGTAGCTTGTAAAGCAGGTAGGATACATAACAGGCTCAAGTCCTAATCCCCTAATTCTTTTTTGCGCATTGTATACCGAATTTAAATTAGTAGCAGATGACGGCGCAACAACGGCAACTTTGTCTCCTTTTTGTAAAAAATGCGGTTTAATTATCAATTCTCGTCCCCCCAGACTGTAATTACCAAATCAACAATTCATTTTTCAGCATATCATCATAGCTTTGTCTTTTTACCATAACTTGAGCGTTTCCCTCTTTTACCAATACTATAGCCGGCAACGTATTTTTATTGTAATTGCTTGCCATACTGTAGCCATAGGCTCCCGTTGAAAATATAGCCAGTATATCCCCTCTCTCCGATGGTGCAAGCTGTGCATCCTTAATCAGGACATCTCCCGATTCACAGCATTTACCGCATATTGTCACAATGTCAGTCTTTGGTTCATCAGCCTTATTTGCTATTAAGGCTTCGTATTTTGCCTGATAAAGCGCAGGTCTTATATTATCAGTCATACCTCCGTCCACAGAAACATACTTCCTGATACCGGGAATATCCTTTATGGTACCTACAGTATACAATGTAGTACCTGCTTCTCCCACTATGCTTCTGCCCGGCTCTATCACTACCTCCGGTCTTGTTATATTAAGCTCTCGTGAAAAATTATCTATCCTCTCCATCATAGGGTCCAAGAAATATGAATAGGGCTTAGCATCATCAGAATCAGTGTACCTGATACCGTAGCCTCCTCCTATATTTATTTCGGGAGTTACATAATCATATCTTTCCTTTGTTTCCTTTATCAGCTTCAAAGAGGTCTCAAGTGCCTTTAAATGCGACGTATTGTCATGAAGCTGTGAGCCCACATGGAAATGAAAGCCCATGAAAAATACATACTCTGATTTAACAGCCTTTTCTATGGCAGGAAAAATTATGTCATCATCTAAAGGAATGCCAAATTTTGAATCCTTTTTTCCTGTAACAATATAATCATGAGAATCACTTTTAACACCCGGTGTTATTCTATAGAGTATATTTACCTTTTTACCCTTTTCACGGCACACCTTTTCGATTAAATCCAGCTCATCCAATCCATCTACAATTATTCTGCCTATATTATAATCAATTGCCAGCTCTATTTCCTCCAAGGTTTTGTTGTTTCCGTTAAATTCTATTTTTTCGGCAGGAAACTTTGCCTTTATAGCCGTATACAATTCTCCTCCGGATACCACATCTATGCAAAGTCCCTCTCTCTCTATGATTTTACACATTGACAAAGTCAAAAATGCCTTTGCTGCATATGCAGCTCTTGTTTTTTCATATTTATGTAAAAATGTATCCCTTATTTCACTACATTTTTCCGAAATTTTAGTTTCCGACATAACAAACAGCGGTGTTCCGAATTGTTCTGCAAGCTTTAAGGCATTGCAGCCATCGATATACAGTGTTCCGTTTTTTATTTCTCTTTTCATAATATCCTCGCATTATTAAGTATAGTTACAACTATATTATAGCAAAATATATATGAAAGCAATATTTTTTTATATGAAGGACAGCCTATATTCGTAAATAATAAATATTTATTACACTCAATAATTATTTATTATGGTTAAAAATACATATCAATATATTGTTTGTTTTAATGCATTATATGCAATAAAATAAAATTCAGCAGAGGAAATGGACTCATGCTGAATTTTAATTATACGCTATTATTCTGTTTTATTTTCATTACTGTCAGTATTTGTATCGTTTTTAGCTTCCAATGGGACATTGTACAAATCATACAGCAGCTTTGTTATTTTCTCGCCATCCGGTATATAAAAGGATAAGACACCCAAATCTTTTGGTTCGCCGGGCATCATTTCTGTTGTTATATTATCCTTTGAAAAGCCTATTGCATCACCTGCTAAGCCTAACAGCTCCGTAAGGGTAAAGTTAGTTTTTACAAAAGGATATACCGAGCTGATTACAGCAGGAAGCCTTAAGCTTAAAGACTTTTCTATTGCCGCTTTTATAAACTTCTGCTGTGTCTTAATTCTACCTACATCTCCGTCTTTGTATCCGGGATATCCCGGATCGCCCTTTCTGAATCTTAAGAGCTCAACAGCCTTATCACCATAGATAATTTGATTGCCCGGTCCTATATCAATTCGCAAAGGCGGATCGTCGAAGGGATCTGTATATTTCATATGAAACGGAACTTCAAATTCAACTCCGCCGACTGCTTCTACGGCAGCTCTTACTCCTTTGTAATCTATAGAAACAAATTTATCTATAGGTATTCCCGTTATTTTTTCTACAGCATCCATAACAGCCTGCTGTCTTTTCTCATCTGTTCCGTAAATAGCATTTATTTTCATAAATTCAGAATATTTTGCATATCCCTCTCTCGGGAAATATGTATCCCTCGGCACAGAAATTATATTTACTTTCTTACTGACTCTATCATAGCTTGCTATCATTATTGTATCCGATCTGGGACCCTCGAGACCTAATAGCAATACATTTATTCTTTTACTTTTTTTAATTGCCTTTTCCAATGGTGTATCATAATCCGTTATCCCGTTTTCATTATCAGTATCCGGATCTTTATGTGGATCCTCACTTGCTATACTTTCTGGATTGAAAAATTTTAAATAAGTGAAAATTCCGCTGAACATAACGAGAGAAAATATTAAAAGAGATACTAAAAATACTTTTAAAAACTGACTCATTTATGTGGTCCACCTTTCAATTGTTTAATCAAAAATATTATAACATTATAATTCATTTATTTCAATTATTTTGTATTTTTTCCCCTTCCGGGGTAACTCCGTAAATAGTATATACCATTTTTTCAATTTCATCAGCATCAGGAATAAAAAATGATAAGCCTTCTAATGGTGTATCTGCGCCCGGCAAAACATTTAATTTTATATTATCTGCCGAAAATCCGACTGCATTGCCTGCAAGGCTAAAAATCTGAGTAAGGGATATATTCGTGTCAACATGGGAATATGCTTCTTTTAATATTGCAGGCAGCTTTAAGCTTAATGCCTTTTTAGCGGCTGATTTAATAAATTGCTGCTGAGCATCTATTCTGCCCAAATCCTGATTGTCGTATCCTTTTCTGAATCTCAAAAATTTTAATGACTGGTTGCCGTTTAATAGCTGCATACCTTCGGGTATATCAATATTAAGGGGAGGATCATCATATGGATCCTTATACACCATATGGAATGGAACATTTACCTCAACACCGCCCATAATATCTACACAGGCAATTACTCCTTCATAATCAAAAATAACATATTTATCTATGGGAATATTTAAAATATCTTGTATTATTTCTCGCAGCCCTTCTATGCCTTCAGCAGCATATACGGCATTTATCTTTTTTGAATCAGGTCTTTCATTTCCTTCTCTCGGAAAATATGTATCTCTTGGGATTGATATTAAGTCAGCAGTATTTTTATCGGTATCGTAGCTCGCTACTATAATTGTATCAGTCCTGGTTTTCTCCAACCCTACAACCAGCACATTTATTCTCTTGCTGTCCTTTATCTTTCTTCCAAAGCTTGAATTATAATCGTAGGTATCCGAAATTAAATCATCTTTCTTACCCTCTGAAGATGGGATTCCTTTTACTTTTCCGACTACAATATCCTTATCGATGAATAAAATATAGCCTAAAGCGGAAACACTTAAACAAACAGTAAACAATAATATTGATGAAAGAAATATTTTTAAAAAGTGCTTTATCATAAGTTGACCTTCCTTATCCTATTACTAAATCATACAGTAATATTTAATTATATCATTTCGTCAGATTCTTTTCAAATTAAAATAAAAAAATAAATATTAATATAAATGCATCTGTTATGTTTTTTTATTCATAATTTGATAAAAATTTCTGTTCATCATTCGTATAATTGTCGGATTATAAACAGTATATTTCAAAATATTATAAAAAAATTAATTTTTTTAATAAATATGTATTGCATTTTTTTGAAAAAACTGTTACAATCAAGGTATCTTTTTTATATCGGAGGATTTTTTTAAATGAAAACAGGTACAGTTAAATGGTTTGATTCAAAAAAAGGGTTTGGGTTCATCTCTTGCGATGACGGGAAAGATGTTTTCGTTCATTTTTCAGCTATTATGATAGATGGCTTCAAAACATTAGAAGAAGGTCAAAAAGTTAACTTTGATATAGTTGACGGTCAAAAAGGACCTCAGGCAAGTAACGTTACATTAGCGTAATTGTCTTTATGTTTAGGAGAAATAATAAATTTTAATATAGATTGTTGCTATACATATATTAATATTGGTATTTCAAGGAAACGTGTAAAGAACTACTAAGTTGTAGTTCTTTTTCATTAAATTAAAACTAATTTTTAAAAAACTTGGAGGGTTTAAATGAAAACAGGAACAGTTAAATGGTTTGATTCAGCAAAAGGATTTGGTTTTATATCAAGCGATGAAGGAAAGGATGTATTTGTTCACTTTTCAGCAATCGTTTCTAACGGTTTTAAAACTTTAGAAGAAGGCCAAAAAGTAACTTTTGAAGTAGTTGAAGGAGCTCGCGGACCTCAAGCGTCTAACGTAACTTTAGCATAATTCGAAATTATATATTGTTGATAAAACAAAAGCACATGTCAGTATTGAGATGTGCTTTTTTCTTGTATAATTATATTAAAGCTTATGCCAGATCCAATGCAATTTTCATCATATCCTTAAAGCCTTTTTCTCTTTGCTCCGGCGTAGTTTCAGTATTATTCGATATTGAATCTGATACTGTAAGTATGGTCAAAGCATTGACTCCGGCTCTTGAAGCATTGCAATATAAAGCATAGGTTTCCATTTCTGCTGCCAATATGCCCATTTTGCTCCATCTTTTCCAATCATCGGAGCTGTCATGATAAAATATATTAGAGGTTACT
>DAIUCB010000123.1:0-8253 GCA_036846385.1 Bacillota bacterium
TTATTATATGCTACTATCTTAAAGTAACATTTCGCCGAAGTGATGGAATGGCAGACGTGACGGACTCAAAATCCGTTGGTAGCAATACCGTGGGGGTTCAAGTCCCTTCTACGGCACCAGATAGCTTACAAGTTTCCTTATGATACTTGTAAGCTTTTTATTTTTATGATAAAGTTAATATAAAGTTTTTTATACGAAAGGAGACATTAACACTAAATAAAGGAGGAATTTTACTTGAATGTGATTATTTCAAAATTTAAAGAAGTATTATTTTCGGTTCTCCCGATTACTGTATTGGTATTAATACTTAATTTTACTATATCCCCTATTGATACATCGTTAATCATTAGATTTCTAATCGGTTCTTTGTTAGTGGTTTTAGGCTTGACTGTTTTTTTACTGGGAGTAGATATTGGAATTACTCCGCTTGGAAATCTAACAGGAACATCACTTGCTAAAACAAACAAGATATGGATAGTGTTAATTGCAGGATTAATACTTGGTTTTTTTATATCAATAGCTGAGCCGGGTTTAATGGTTCTTGCAAATCAGGTTGATTTAGTTACCTCGGGGCAAATATCCGGTATAATCATACTTGTTGTAGTGTCGATAGGTTTAGCAATTATGCTGACATTAGGATTTATAAGAATTTTCTATAATATTCCCTTGTTTAAAATTCTGATTGTTTTGTATTTAATAATATTTGGATTAGCAATATTCACATCACGTGAGTTTTTGGCAATATCTTTCGATGCCTCAGGCTCAACAACAGGAATACTGGCAGTGCCATTTATTCTATCTCTTTCTGTGGGTATTTCGAAGCTGAAAAAAGATAGTAAGGGATCTGAAAAGGATAGCTTTGGTTTGGTTGCTATTGCATCAACAGGTGCTATTATATCGGTAATTGTTTTAGATATATTTTCAAGAACAAATGAATTTTCTGCCGGACTTGATTCAGGCATTTCTGAATCAAAATCTATAATCGGACCATTTGTAGAAATAATTCCCGATTTTTTATTGGAAAGCTTTATGGCTATATTGCCATTACTGATAATATTGTTGGTTTTACAGAAAATATCTTTTAGATTAAAGAAAAGAGAACTGCGAAAACTGCTTACAGGTTTTGTGTTTGCTTTTGTCGGATTGTTTGTATTTTTAGTAGGAGTAAATGCAGGTTTTATGGATGTAGGGACAAGTTTAGGCAATAATCTGGCTTTATTGGATAATAAGTCGTACATAATTATTTTTGGTTTTATTTTAGGCGTTGCAACTATTTTAGCGGAGCCGGCTGTTTATGTTTTAACACAGCAAATTGAAGATGTTACAAGCGGATATGTTAAGAAAAAAGCAGTGTTAGTTCCGTTGGCAATTGGAGTCGGTTTTGCAGTTATGCTTTCAGTTATTCGGGTTTTGGTACCGGAGATTCAGTTATGGCATTACTTGCTGCCCGGATACTTAATTTGTATAATATTGATGTTTTTTATACCAAAACTTTTTGTAGGAATCGCATTTGATGCTGGAGGAGTAGCAACCGGACCTATGACTGCAACCTTTATTTTAGCGTTTATACAAGGAGCTGCACATGCTTTTGAGGGAGCAGATTTAATGATTGACGGTTTTGGAATGATCGCAATGGTCGCAATGACCCCTATAATAACTTTAGAAGCTTTAGGTTTGATATTTGAAATAAAGTCAAAAACAAAAGGAGTTGAAAAGGGAGATGACTAATCACGATAACATACATATATTTGAATTGATTTATGTGATTGTAAATTACGGAATGGGCAGCAAGATTTTGCATAAAGCAAAAGAGTACGGTATAGGCGGCGGTACAATTTTTTTGGCAAAAGGAACCGTTAGTAATTCTTTATTAAATTTCTTATCCTTGTATGATGAAAGGAAGGAAATAGTAATATTCGGAGCTGATAAAAACACTGCAGATTATGCTTTAGATGAATTAAATAAAGAGTTTCAATTTGAAAAACCTAACCATGGTATTGTTTTTTCTGTCAGTGCATGTAATATAGTAGGCTCCAGATGCTATAAGTATGAAAATATTGAAGAAAGAAGGAGTGTAAATAAACCTATGTATCAATTAATCATTACTATTGTAAACAGAGGAAAAGCAGAGGACGTGATTGAAGCGGCAAATGCGGCGGGATCAAAGGGCGGTACCATAATAAACGCAAGAGGTTCCGGGATAAATGAAACTATTAAATTATTCAATATGGATATAGAGCCTGAAAAAGAAATGGTTATGATTATTTCCAATGTGGATGTTACGGAATCAATTGTATTATCAATAAGAGAAAAGCTGGAAATAGATAAACCCGGCAATGGTATAGTATTTATACAGGATGTTAATAAGGTGTATGGTATTTATGAATAAACATAGTAATGACGATTGTATTTTGCATTATTAGTTTTACCTGTAAATTGTTAAGTGCCTCAAGCTGAGATAAAAATAAAAACTTGCTTGAGGCACTGTTTTTATCTTACTGTTTTTTAAATTTTCTTCTTTATATTACTTACAATTTATGCTATAATTTTCTTATTACAGCTCAAGTATTTCTGCAGTACAATCGTTGTTGAATAATGATTTATGAGGTAGGGAATTTATGGGGAAGATTAGATTTGATAAAGATATTAATATTTTTGGGGAGCTATCGGATAGTATATCTGAAGAGGAATTTTCTCAACAATTTTATAAAAAGGTTGTTAACTACATAAAACTTGTAGTGCTGTCTTTAGGAATATTAAATACGTTATTTTTGATACCTGATTGTTGGATAGTACAAAACCATAATTCGTTATTATGTATAATTTCGAGCAGGATATTATTTATTTTATTGATTTTTTTACTCTACTTTTCTATGGATTATATCAGTACCTTTCGGATGTTTTCATATATAATTACAGCCTATGAAATCACATGTATTTTATTGTTTATATTTATACTAATTAAATATGAATCTCCCGATTATTTAATACAATCTTACGGAGTTATGGTTATTATTCTTGCAATTTTTTTGGTGCCAAATCGCTGGATATATAAAATTTTAGTATCCTTGTTTATTATAATCGGTTTTAATTTGTTATCAGTTAAATATATTGACAGTATTAGATTGAAGGAGTTATTGTCTGTTATATTGTACTCGGTTATCGTACTTATACTTTCAAGCATCAACTCTTTTCGGGATAACTATTATAAAAGAGTACAATTTATCAACAATATTGAACTGATAAGGCTTTCCACAACAGATCCCCTGACAGGGGTTTATAACAGAGTTAAATTAAATGAAGAATTCAATCGATGCATTGAATATTGCAAAAGATATAATACTCCGATTTCTTTAATTATGGTAGATTTTGATAATTTTAAGAAAATAAACGACACATTCGGTCATATAACAGGAGATAATGTAATATTAGACTTTGTCAGTATTGTTCGTAATAACATAAGGGATTTTGATATACTGGCCAGGTGGGGCGGAGAGGAATTTGTTATTCTGCTGCCAAATACAGATATTGAATATGCGCTCATTATAGCTGAACGTCTTCGCAAAAAAATAGAAGCTTATATTTTCAAGGAAGTAAGTAAGGTAACCTGCAGCTTGGGAGTTGCTCAATCTTCCTGCGAAGATAATATTGACAGTCTTATTCAAAAGGCTGACAAAATGCTTTATATTGCTAAAAGCAACGGTAAAAACATTGTTATGGGCTATAGTACCGATTAAGCATATCCATTAACATATAAGGTGATAATGATGTTAGAAAATGCAGTAAAATTATTAAAGAAATATTACGGATTTGAATCCTTCAAAGCAGGTCAGAAGGAAATTATAGAGAACATATTGCTGAAAAATGATGTGTTGGCTATAATGCCGACAGGGGGAGGAAAATCTCTTTGTTATCAAATACCTGCAATGCTTTTGGAGGGGACAGCCGTTGTCATTTCACCTCTTATTTCACTTATGAAGGATCAGGTAGATACACTGCGGCAGCTTGGAATAGCTGCTGCCTTTATTAACAGCTCATTGCCTTTAGGTGATTTACATCATATTATGCATGAAGCTGCAGGCAATAAATACAAATTATTGTATGTTGCTCCCGAAAGATTAGATTCTGAAAGCTTTATAGAGCTTATTAATAGTATAACAATTTCTATGATAGCAGTTGATGAAGCTCATTGCGTATCACAATGGGGACATGATTTCAGACCAAGCTATCTTAAAATTTCAGAGTTAAAAAACAAATCAAATAATAGGCCGATTGTTTCGGCATTTACCGCAACAGCTACACCTTCTGTAAAGGAAGATATTATAAACCTTATTGGTTTAGAGAATCATTATGAGATAACTACGGGCTTTGACAGAGAAAATTTAAAATTTGAAGTAATAAAGACCAATAAGAAATTTCCTTACGTATTAAAATATGCAGAAGAAAACAAAGGAAGATCGGGTATTATTTATTGCCTTACCAGAAAACTCACAGATGAAGTATATGAAAGACTTCTCAGTGCAGGTCACAGGGCTGTAAAATATCATGCAGGAATGAATGATACGGAGAGAAGTAAAAATCAGGATGATTTTTTGTATGATAATGCGGATATAATGGTAGCTACAAATGCCTTCGGAATGGGTATAGATAAGCCGGATATCAGATATGTAATACATTATAACATGCCTAAAAATATCGAAAGCTACTATCAGGAATCAGGCAGGGCAGGCCGTGACGGAGAGCCGTCGGATTGCATACTTCTGTTCAGTCAATCAGATATTGTAATGAACAATTTCCTTATTGAGAGCAGTGACAATACAGACATTAAACTTATTGAATATGAAAAGCTCAGAGATATGACTAATTACTGCAATACAGACAAATGTCTCAGAAAGCATATAATCAGTTATTTTGATAAAAGCTATGTAAAAGAAAGCTGTAATAATTGCAGTAATTGCTTGAGTGAAATAGAAAGCACCGATATAACTCTTGAATCACAAAAAATATTGTCCTGTATTTACAGAATGGAAGAGAGATTTGGAATGAATGCTGTTATAGATGTGCTGAAGGGAAGCAGTAGTAAAAGAATAAAGGCACTCAAATTTGATAAGCTAAGTACATACGGCATAATGAAGGAATTTGACAGAGATACCTTAAAGGATATAATTTCATATTTAATATCAGATGGTTTTATCACTATATCCGGAGATAAATACCCTGTGTTAGGTATTTCACCTGCAGGAAATGCTGTTTTAAGAGGTAAGCATAAGGTAGAGATTAAAAAAGTAATTAATAAGACTGCTCCATCAGATAAAAATGATATAACCGTCTATGAAAGAGACTTGTTTGAGGAGTTGAGACTGCTGAGAAAGGAAATAGCAGACAATCTGAAGGTTCCGCCATTCGTAGTTTTTTCAGATGCAACCTTAAAGGAAATGTGTGTCAAATATCCGCAAAATAAGGATGAAATGCTGAAGGTATCGGGAGTCGGAGAATTTAAAGCTGAAAAATACTCGGATAGATTCATGGCGGTTATTAAATCGTATATAGAAAGAAATAATATAAATATAAGCAGGGTACATTCTTTGGAGGAGATAAGCTTAAGCCAATTAAGGAGGTTTTACCTTCTGATATAACCTATACCGAAATTCAGTTTGCATTATGTAAATTAAAAATAACAGGAGCAAAAAATGAGTAAATTATATATCGTACCTACGCCTATAGGTAATCTGAAGGATATGACAGAGAGGGCAATAGAAACATTAAGAGAATGCGATTTTATATTGGCGGAGGATACAAGACATACCCAGAGGCTGATGAATTACTTTGATATAAAGACAAAGCTCATATCATATCATAAATTCAATGAAAAAATGAGAAGCGAGGAAATAATCAGTCAAATAATAAATGAAGATAAAAATGCGGCACTTGTGACAGATGCAGGAACACCGTGCATATCTGATCCCGGCTATGAAATAGTAAAGGCGGCAAGGGAGCAGGGTGTAGAGGTCATCGGGCTTGCAGGTGCTTCGGCTGTTATTATAGGGCTTTCTGTAGCCGGCATAAGCACAGAACGCTTTGCTTTTTACGGATTTTTGCCGAGAAAGAAAAGCGAAGCAGATGATGTGTTAAAAGAAATAGCAAATAATCCAATCAGAACCTTCGTACTGTATGAATCTCCGAAGCGTATTATTAAATTGGCAGAGAATATAGGAGAGCATATGCCTAATGCGGTTTTATGTATATGCAAGGAGCTTACCAAGCTGCATGAGAAGTCATTTTACGGAAATATAGCAGCTGTAACAGAACAGTTGAAAAATCATCCGGAGGTTGAAAAGGGCGAGTATGTTGTAGTCGGCTATAATTGCGACTATAAAGAAAAAAAGGCTGCTGAAGGATATACTGTCGGCATACATGGAATTATATTTGATAAATTAATAAAAAATGAATATTCTTTAAAGGAAGCTGTCAACGAAGCAGTTGAAGAAGGATTATTCACTAAAAACGAAGCTTATAAAGCTTCACTGGAAGTAAAAAAATTTATGGAAAGCTTTTAAATGCTAATATAGGAAGGACTGATATATTTGTTGGGTACAATAGTAAATTCATTGGCAATAGTGGTAGGAGGGTTAATAGGTTTCTTTTTCAAGAATATTATTTCTCCGAAGCTGTCTGATTCATTATTAAAAGCATCGGCTATGGCTGTATTGGCAGTCGGAATAAAGCTGAGTCTGCAAGGAGATAATTTATCACTTTTGATAGTTTCTGTTATATTGGGAACCTTTATCGGGGAGTTAATCGATATTGAAAGCAAGCTGGACAATCTCGGCTCTTACATAGAAAGCAAGTTTAAAAATAAAGCAAGCAATGTTACCCAGGGCTTTGTGTCCTGTACCTTGGTTTATTGTGTAGGCTCAATGGCAATAGTTGGCTCCATACAAAGCGGTTTGACAGGTAATCACGAAATATTATTTTCAAAGGCAGTATTGGATGGAATAATATCTATAACTATGGCAGTTTCCATGGGAATAGGAGTTGTATTTTCAAGCGTAAGTGTTTTTATATATCAGGGAACAATAACACTCCTTGCTCAGGTCTTACAATCCGTATTAAACGAAATTGTAATTAAAGAGATGACAGCAATCGGAGGAGTTTTGATAATGGTAATATCATTGAATTTCCTCGAAATAAAGAGGATAAAGGTAGGCAATATGCTGCCTGCTGTATTTATCCCCATACTTTACTACATGATATTTTAAATATTGGGGGCGGTGAGAAAGACCGTCCCCTAAAAATTTACCTCTTGTAATTTCTCATTTCCCTTTTGAAATTTCTTCTTGTATCGAAATACTTTCTTTGATATTTTATATAATCAATAAAATCTTTTCCGAAGAAAATAAAAAAGTTTATTAAAGATGCGATTGCCGCTGCTCTTGATCCCATTGTACCGAAAATCAAGCTTAAGATGAAAAAAATCCAGTCTAAATATGCAAGATATTTAACCTTGACAGGAATTATAAAAAACAGAAGTACTTCAACATTAGGATATAAATATGCAAATGCCAGAAACATAGACAGATTCAAATATACACTTGTTCCCATTCCGGTAATAAAAGCCGCAATAATCGTACCAACCATTCCGAATAAGTAGTAAATATTAAATTTAAAGGCTCCCCATTCATATTCCAGAGTCGAACCCATCATATAATAAAAATACAATACAAAGGCAATAGTAAGGATTGAAGAAGCAGGTGGTATAAAAATAAAAGTTACTATTCTCCATATTTGTCCTTGAAAAATAAAGCTCGGTATAAAGGCAAGATAATAGGATAATGAAATATTCAGTGCATATTCAATTAAAAATACTGCCAAGGTAATTCCTATAATGTAATACATTAAATTAGAAACAGCATAGCGTCCTAATTTTCTTTCAAGCTTATTTAACCATTTCATAAATTAATCCTTTCTTTATAACGTAAATAAAAATATGTTTACCTTAAGCTAAATTCATTTAGAATAAAGTTTCAAGCATCATATTTTGCTTATTAAATTCATTATAAAGCAACCTGATTGAAAAGTAAAATAAATTATTTTCAAAAACTATGGTATTTTTAAAAGAATTGTGCAATAATTAATTGTTAAATTTTAATTAGATTATTCTTTTATATAAAATTTACATAATTTAATTGCTAGATTAATCGGGTTTTAAACACTTCGTAATAAAAAAACCAGATTAACAAAACCAGAAAAAGC
>DAIUCB010000124.1:0-8246 GCA_036846385.1 Bacillota bacterium
AGACTTTGAAAAAGGCAATAGACAAGATCTTATAGATCTTACCAACGAAGAAATAAAAATACTTTTAGATTATTTACCGCCTCAACTGTCAGAAGAAGAGCTTGATTTGATTGTAAAAATGCAGTCGAACAAACAGGCGCTCAGACTAAAAAAGATCTGGGTAAGCTTATGGCTCTCATAATGCCGCAGGTCAAAGGCAAAGCTGACGGAAAGCAAGTAAATCAAATCGTGGCAAAATATTTGCAGTAGCCTAAAAACCCTGATACCTCAGGGTTTTTTTAGTATGCATAGTAAATAGCAAACCTGCATAATTTATAGTATATCATAATGCAAAAAGGGGGGAGCTTATGAAGTTTAACAATTTTAGAAGCAAATTGGCAGACGATTTAGAAATACCCAACAATGTATTTTCTGATAATTTTGATTTGAGATTACATGGAAATAAAAAGGCGATTATAGAAAATCACCTCGGTATAACTGTCTATGAAAATAATGTAATAGGAATAAAAGCAAAAGAGCAAAGCCTTATAATAAGAGGCTCAAATTTTAAAATTGAAGAAATTAACGATTATAAAGTAATTATTAAAGGAGTAATAGAAGAAATAAAAATAAATTCAAAGGGGTAAATAAAATATATGTTGATATTCAGGCTATGTAATTTAATTAGAGGCTATGTTGTAGTTAAGCTAAATAATCCTAATTACGAAAAAACATTAAATTTACTTCGGAGAAAAAACATTAAGCTATGGGATATTGAAAAGAATGATATAGGCATTAAATTTAAAATATCCTATGAAGACTATAAAAATAATTTAAATATATTAAATAATTCTGAAATGGAGCCTTTAAAAAAGGCCGGTTTTGCATTTAAATATAAAAAGTTAAAGGTTCGTAAGGGTTTTATGGCAGGTTTGTTTTTACTCGTCCTTTGCTTAGTTATTTTTGCAAATCTTGTATGGAATATTGAGGTTATAGGCGCAGATTATACACTTTCAAAAAATATAATCAGAACCTTGAAGGAAAATAATATCACTGTACCCTCGACATCAGCAGGCTTAAATCATAAGCTCATTGAAACCATATTACATAAAAGCTTTGAAAATTTGAAATTTATTGAAGCATATACCGAGGGCTCAAAGCTAATAATATTTGTAAAGGAAAAAGAAGTAAATGTACCGATTCTGAAGGAAAATATGCCTTCCAGTATAGTAGCAACAAAAAATGCAATAATCAGTAAAATAATTACCAAAAACGGTCAAACTGTTGTACGAGTCGGTGATGTAGTATATGAAGGTCAAACATTGGTTATGGGAATTGTAAAAAATAAAAACTCCGATGAATTTATGATGGTTCCGTCAGAAGGAACGATATACGGTAAAACCTATTACAGCTTTGAATATAAGGAAGAAAAGGTAAAGAATATTACTGTTTCAACAAATAATGAGAAGAAAATCTATTATTTTAAAATAAATGACAATAACATAAAAATAATAGGTGACATAAAGCCTTTTGAAAATTATAATTATAGTGAGCGTGAAATACGGCTGCCATTAATCTCAAGATTAACTAATACTTCTTTAATAAAAGGTACATACTATGAGGAAAAGACCAAGGAAATTCAAATAGATGAAGCTACCGCTCAAAATCGAATGAAAATTAACATGTACGATGAATTAATCAAGCTTTGTAATAAAGATTCAAAGATACTGAACACATCCTTTGATTTACTGGAGGATAATAAATATTATTATTTAAAAGCACAGGTTGAAGTAATCGAGGATATAGGAAAAAGTGTTAAAATTTATCCAAACGAGGAAAATAAAACGGATGAAGTTAAGGAGGACTAATGAACTCATTTGAAGAAAAAATTTTAATAACAAATCAAAATAATATCAGCAAGCTGCTCGGTACACATGACAAAAATTTAAAAACAATTAAAAGCTACTTTGATGTCAATATTCTTATCAGAAATGATGAGATTAAAATAATCGGAGATAAGGTATCAGCAGAATCAGTTGCAAAAATATTAAAAATTATGATGAATGTTATTGAAACAGACGGAGAAATAACCGAACAAAAAATAGTTTATATAATAGAATCAAATAAAGAAAACTATGAAATTGATTATGATAAAATGTTGAAGGAAACAATCATTACAACTTCTTCAGGCAGGCTGATAAAAGCTAAGACAGTCGGTCAAAAAAGATATATGGATTTAATTGCTTCAAAGGATATAACCTTTGGAATCGGACCTGCAGGTACAGGCAAAACATACTTAGCTGTAGCTGCAGCAGTAAACGCCTTTAGAAAAAAGGAAGTAGAGCGTATAATTCTAACCAGACCGGCTGTTGAAGCAGGAGAAAAGCTTGGATTTCTGCCGGGAGATTTACAGGATAAGGTAGATCCTTATCTAAGACCGTTATATGATGCTCTGTTTGATATAATGGGTATAGAAAATTTTCTTAAGAATGTTGAGAAGCAGCTAATTGAAGTAGCTCCCTTGGCATATATGAGGGGACGTACGATAGACTCCTCCTTTATAATATTAGATGAAGCTCAAAATACTACAAATGAACAAATGAAAATGTTCCTTACCAGATTAGGCTATGGCTCCAAAGCTGTAATTACCGGAGATATAACTCAAATTGATTTGCCTGAGGGTAAAAAATCAGGATTAAAATCGGTAATCAGAATATTAAAGGAGGTAGAAGGTATCGGCTTTATGTTTTTTGATACCTCAGATATAGTCAGACATAGACTGGTTCAAGATATAATAAAGGCATATGAAAAAAATGAGGAGAAAAGGATATGATAGAAGCTTTATTTGATAACAGACAGGATTTTTTGGAGATAACCGATGAAAATATTGCTGCCATCGAGGGAGCTATTGAAGCTGTAATAAAAGCACAACATATGGAAGGTAATTATGAAGTAAGTGTTTCATTTGTTACAAACCAAGAAATTAAAGAGCTTAACAAATTATACAGAAATGTAGACTGTGAAACTGATGTATTATCATTTCCTATGGATGATGATGAGGAATTTGACGGGGTAATAATACTTGGAGATATTATATTATCTACTGAAAAAATAAAGGAACAATCATTGGAATTCGGACATAGCTTGGAAAGAGAAATGATTTATTTGACTGTACACAGCATGCTTCATCTTTTAGGCTATGACCATATGGGAGAAGATGAAAAGGAAGAAATGAGAACGATGGAAAAGGAAATAATGAAGAATCTTCAATTATTTAAATAAAAGTAATATTAAATCATCATTCAGATACAAAGGAGAAACAATAATGAAAAAGAACTTTTTAACAATGGTATTTTTTTTATTTGTTTTATTTACCCTCCCATCCTGTAACAGAGAAAGTAAGGTATCTACACCGCCAAGCTCTGAAACAGAGACTCCTGTAATTGAAGAGCCTAATATTGACGAAAAAGAGGTATCGGAGGAAGAATTATCAGAAGATGATCCAAATAAAATCACTTCTCCCTTAGACGGATTGAAATATTATAAAGAAGATTTAGCAAAAAGACCGGTAGCTGTTTCGATAGACAATCACCCTCGCGCAAGATGGCAGGCAGGCTTAAGTCAGGCAGAGATAATATATGAATTTGAAGTTGAGAATCCCTACACAAGATATCTGTGTATATTTCTGGCGAAGGAGCCTGAACGTGTAGGCCCTGTAAGAAGTGCAAGACCTTATATAATTTATTATGCACTTGAGAATGATGGAATTTTTGTGCATGTAGGAGGCAGTGAGGATGCTTTCAGTGAAATATCAAGGCTTTCCGCTGCTGATATAGATGGCTTGTACAGCAGCTCAATGTGGCGGTATTATGAAACAAATAAATCAGCTCCACATAACATGTATACAACACTAAAGCAAATCAGAGCAGAAGCAGACAAAAAAGGCTATAAATCCGATGCTTCCTTTGAAGGCTACAGCTTCTATAAAAAAAATACAAGCTTATCAGAAAAATACAATGCCTCCAAGGCAGAAAAGATAAATATAACTTATAATAAGGATAATACTACTGATTATACATATGATAAAGAGAAAAAGAAGTACTTTAGATTTAAAGATTGCGAGAAGCATATAGATGAGCTTAATAACCAACAATTGACCGCTAAAAATATTATTATTATAGAAGCGGCAAAAAAGATTCTGGATAATGCGGGAAGATTATATTTAGGTACAATAGGCAAGGGAAATGGTTTGTATATTACAAACGGACAATCAATACCGATTACCTGGGAGAAAAAATCCGAAAAAGGACGTACCAGGTTTTTTGCTAATGGTGAAGTATTGACTATGAATCCGGGAAACACATGGATTCAGGTAATTAACAGGTTAAGCAGTGTAAAGATTGAATAAGAAAATATTTATTTGTATATCCTTTTCTATATAATATGATATAATATAGAAACTAATATATAATATAATATTATTTTTAGGCAGGTAAGATTATGGAAGATAAATTATTAATAAAAATAGCTATGGAGGCAAGAGAAAAATCCTATAGCCCATATTCAAATTTTAAGGTTGGAGCCTGCGTATATACCTACAGCGGAAAAATATTTACAGGCTGCAATATTGAATCTGCTTCATACTCGCCGACTATATGTGCGGAAAGAGTTGCTGTGGCAAAATGTGTGTCCGAGGGATACAGGGATATAGAAAAGATAGCAATAGTCGGAAGCGATAAGAATATATCTCATCCCTGCGACCTATGCAGACAGTTTATGATAGAATTCGGAAAGGATATAAAAATAATCTGTGCAAAAAATATTGATACATATAAGGTTTATACTTTAGATGAATTATTGCCGAACAGCTTTGGTCCTGAGGACCTAAAAAATTAAGGAAACAAATAAGAAAGGAATAAATAATGTTCAAATCAGGATTTGTAACGATAATAGGCAGACCAAATGTTGGGAAATCAACACTTATGAATAGTATGATCGGTGAAAAAATCTCAATAATGTCAGATAAGCCTCAAACTACAAGAAATAAAATACGGACAGTCTATACAGATGATGAGGCCCAAATTATTTTTTTGGACACACCCGGAATTCATAAGCCCAAAAATCAACTTGGAGAATTTATGAATATGGAGGTTGATACAGCTTTAGATGGTATGGATGTTCTCATAATGATAACAGATGAGTTTAATAAAATAGGACCCGGAGATGAATTTATATTAGAAAAAATAAGAGAACTTAAAGTAAAAAAGATATTGATAATTAATAAAATAGATAAATTCGATAAAGAATCTGTTATGAAGATGGCTATGAAATTTGAAGAATTTAAAATTTTCGATGACATTATTCCTATATCAGCGCTGAATAACATAGGCGTGGATGGATTAGTAAGGGTAATAAAAAAATACCTTAAGCAGGGACCGATGTATTTTCCTGCAGATTATATAACTGACAGACCCGAAAGATTTGTAGTATCAGAAATAATCAGAGAAAAGGCCTTGATGTACCTCCAGGACGAGGTTCCTCACGGTATTGCGATAGAAATAGAAGAAATGAAGGAACGAAGAGGTAAGGATCTTGTTGATATAAGGGCCAGTATTATTTGCGAAAAGAAATCACATAAAAGCATTGTAATCGGTCAAAATGGCAGAAAAATTAAAGGTATAGGCAAAAGTGCAAGAGAGGATATAGAAAAATTATTGGGCAGCCAGGTAAATCTGCAGCTGTGGGTTAAAATTTCACAGGATTGGCGTGATAACAATTATCTTTTACATACATTGGGATATGATAAAAAATGATAATAGAAGAAGAGGTTCTTATTCTAAAGGAAGTGCCATATAAGGAAAATGATAAGATACTTCATGCATTGTCAAAAACAAACGGAAAAATTCAATTATTATCAAGAGGCTGTAAAAAAAACAACTCTCATTTAATTAATTCTTCCCAATTATTTGCATATTCAAAATGTTCATTATATAAGACGAAGGATATGTATATAATTAATTCTGCAGAGCTGATAGATAATTTTTATAATATTAGAAATAATATAGATTCACTATTGTATGGAAGCTATATAATAGAGTTGATAAGCTATATTGCTTCAGAAAATGACATTGATTATAAAATATTTGATATGACCATATGTTTACTTCACTATCTGTCTAAATTCAGCAAGGATTTTGATAAGGTAACAGCGGCTTATGAATTAAAGCTTATTTCTATGTTAGGCTATAAACCGGATTTTAAAAATTGCTTATCATGCGGTGAAATAATAAAATCGAATTCAATCTTCTCAATTGAGGAAGGCGGGTTTTTTTGTACATCATGTGTAAAATATGGTAATGGTATAAATATGACCTATAAAGAAATACTATGTATGGAAAGAATTTTAAAATCAAAATTCGAACATATCAGCTCAATAGAAAATATTGATAGTAAGATTATAAATTTAATCAGACAATTTTTATTTTACTATATTGGTAAAAGTAATTTTACCACCTTAAAGCTGCTGTAAACAAAATTCAAAATAAAAAGGAAGGTTAATTCATATGGATAATGAAAGATTACAAAAAATCGATGAGGTTGTAAACAGAACATATGTAAGCTATGAAACAGCAAAGAAAGCATTAGAGGAAGCAAATGATGATGTTTTGGAAGCAGTTATATTGATTGAAAACAGGCATAAAACCTTTAATACCGGCAATGCTAAACAAAAAGGCGAGCAAATACTTGAAGAAATAAAAAAAATATTGAAAAAAGGAAACGCAACTAAAATTACTATAAAGAAAAACAATGAAACTATTATTAACTTACCTGTTACAGCAGGAATAGTCGGCGCCTTTGTAGCACCATTCTTGACAGCAGCAGGTATAACTGCGGCCCTTTTAACTCAATGCTCTGTAGAAATTCAACAAGCTGACGGTAAAATAATAGATTTGAATGAACAGGTACAAGAAGGCATGGAAACCGTAAGATCAACAATGGAGGATGTAAAAAATTCAGTTTCAGAAGGAGCTGAGGATTTAAAGGATACATTCAACAATATGGGCAATAATATGGAAAATTAATGCTTGACATATATAATATAATTTGATAGATTATATTTATCTAGGTATTATGACTGTGATAAAGAGGAGTAGTCTATATTTTATTTGCAGAGAGTCAGGATTGGTGCAAACTGATAATATAGTATAGATAAAGGGAGCTTTTGAGTCTTTTTAATTAAGAGAATAAGGCAATGCCTTATTAAATAGGGTGGAACCGCGGAATTAATCTTTCGTCCCTATACGGGATGAAGGATTTTTTTGTATATAATTATAAATAATAATATTCTTTATCCTAAAAATATATTATTCAAATCCGGAGGATATTATGGCTAAAAATGAAAAAAGTAAATTAGAAAAATTTGTTTCCTTATCAAAATCAAGAGGAATAATATTTGCAGGATCCGAAATTTACGGAGGACTCGCCAATACATGGGATTACGGTCCTTTAGGTGTAGAAATAAAAAATAATATTAAAAAATTATGGTGGAAAAAATTTATTCAGGAAAGCCCATACAACGTTGGCTTGGATTCTGCTATTCTAATGAATCCGACTACATGGGTTGCTTCAGGTCATGTGGGAGGCTTCAGCGATCCGCTGATGGATTGCAAGGAATGCAAATCAAGATTCAGAGCGGACAAGTTAATTGAGGATTATATGTCAGCACAAAATCATGAAGAGGTGGTTGACGGCTGGACAAATGAAAAAATGGAAAGTTATATCAAAGAGCATAGCTTAGTGTGTCCTGATTGCGGCAAATCAAACTTTACCGGTATAAGGCAGTTTAATCTAATGTTCAAAACCTTTCAGGGTGTAACCGAGGACTCTAAATCAGAAATATTTTTAAGACCTGAAACGGCACAAGGAATATTTGTTAACTTTAAAAATGTTGCTCGTTCTACAAGAAAAAAAATACCCTTTGGTATAGGACAAATAGGTAAATCCTTCAGAAATGAAATTACCCCCGGCAATTTTACGTTTAGAACAAGAGAATTTGAACAAATGGAGCTTGAGTTCTTCTGCAAGCCGGGAGAGGATTTAGAATGGTTTTATTACTGGAAGGAATTTTCCATGAACTGGCTGCTTAGCCTTGGAATGACAAAGGAAAATGTAAGATTCAGAGATCATGATAAAGAAGAGTTGTCACATTACAGTAATGCGACCTCCGATATTGAATATCTTTTCCCATTTGGTTGGGGAGAGCTTTG
>DAIUCB010000125.1:0-8218 GCA_036846385.1 Bacillota bacterium
CATACCTTGACGGTATTCCCAGCACCAATACGGGTACTGCTTTATGTGCCAGATGGATTTTACCTGCATTTGTGCTGCCTCTTCTTCTCACTGAGCTTTGATATTTTATCCCCTTTATATCTGCCAAGCCCTTAGCATATTTTATAAATTCATAATTGCTTATGTAGCTTTGATCCATATGTCTTATTTGAACGCCTTTTTTTAGGGAGCATTGAGCTTGAAATTCATCATAATATATATCGTCTGCAGGGGAGCCTTCAAATACTATGGCCAAATCAGGTGCTGTCACTTGACTCGTTATCTGAGCACCTCTCATTCCTATCTCCTCCTGAGAAGCAAAGCCTCCGACTACATCTACTGCCGTCTCTTTATCCAAAAGCTTTTTCATCGTTTCTATTATGCAGGCACATCCCAGCCTGTTATCAAAGGCCTTACCAAACAATATATCATTTTTTTCATTATATTGGAATGTGACATCCGGCATTACAGGGTCACCTACCTGAATGCCAAAATCATCTATAACCTCTGCTCTGCTTGTTGCTCCCACATCTATATACATACCTTCAATATCCAGCTTTTCATTTGCTCTTTCCGCATCATTCATAAAATGAGGAGGTCTGGAGGTTATTATTCCTGTGATAAGCTCACCCTTACTGTTTTTAACCTTCACGCTGTGAGCCGGTATATTTGAGTTAACCCAACCGCCTATATTCAAAATACTCAACAGACCCTTACCTGTGATATGCTGAACTATAAAGCCTACCTCATCAGAATGTGCATCAAGGAGAATCACCGGCTTTTTCCCTGTATTGCTCTTTAATTTGGCAAAAACATTGTTCATGCTGTCCCATTCAACAGCAAAATCCCCGCAGTACTCTTTGATTATCTTCACTACGTCGTCTTCAAAGCCCGAAGGACCGAAGGCATTTGTTAAGTCCCTAATTAAATTTAAGTCTATCATTTTTCCCTCCTGCTGATTATTTATATATTATTTATTTGCTTCAATTAAAATCTCATCATCTTTGCTTAAACCGGATAAAACCTCAACATATTTGTCATTTTCGATACCTGTAGTTATTTCCCTCTGCTCCTTATCTTCTCCCTTTTTTACAGATACATATTTTTTGTTTGAAATCTCATACACTGCATCCTTTTTCAGAAGCATAACCTGTTCTTTTTGTTCTAAAACTATTACAACATCTACCTCTGTACCTATTTTAAAATTATTTTTATTTTCCTTCATATCTGCTTCTACT
This sequence comes from Bacillota bacterium, assembly GCA_036846385.1. GTDB lineage: Bacteria > Bacillota > Clostridia > Tissierellales > Sedimentibacteraceae > Sedimentibacter. The sequence goes on from DAIUCB010000125.1 coordinate 1,257, forward strand.
CTCACACGTTTTTGCTCTACCCCAAGATCTGAAACAGTAGTCAAGGCTTTAGGATATATTCTGTCTACCTTTAGCCTGTCAATTTCTGCTTCAGAATTTTGGTTTTTAATTATAACGGGCAACCCGTTATGTATTTTATAAACATCATCCGCCAGAAGCTCAACATATATGCCCAGATTTTTTTCATCCTGAATTTCAACTACCACAACGCCGGGCTGAGTCATACCTCCCTGATGTACGTTCAGTTCAGTAATTATACCGTCAAATTCCGCAATAACCGAGGATTGTCTCTTATTCTTCTCAAGAATATTGATTTGAAGCATAATTTCTTCGATTTGAGCTTCATAATTGTGTTTGATATTTGCAGATACTCCCTTTACCAGAAGCTGATAATTATTTTTAGCTTCCTGCAATTGATTTTCTAAAACTTTGACATTGTTTTCTGCCTCTTCGTATTCAGCCTTGCTGACAGCATAATCCTCATATAGAGCTTTTATCTTTTCAAGGCTTCTTTTTGCATATTCTAAATTATTTTCAATCGTATTAATATTTAATTTTTCATTTGATACCTGCTGAAAATCGGCTCCCTTAGAAATTTCCTTGTAGGATGCGGTTATCGATTCTATTTGCTTTCTTGCAACTTCTATTTCCAAATCATAATTATTTTCGTAGGTAAGAATTATATCTCCCTTTTTTACCTTTTCCCCTATTGACACATTTAGAACCTTGACAGTCTTACTCATATCAGAGTAAAAGGTATTTACTCTTTTTGAAAATACAGTACCGGTCTCTTCAACAGTTTTCTGTATAGTACCCAGCTCTGCCTTCGTTATATTTCCTCCGACAGCATTTTTACCTTTAATAAATACTGATGCTATTATCGCTAAGCCTATTATAATAATCGCAGATAGTATAAAAATCTTTTTTTTACTCATTTCACCCTCCATATCATTAAATATTATGATATTCTATTTTTAAGTGCCTGCATAAAATCTAATTTGTGAATTTTAGCATATGTCATTAATTGTGCAAATAATATAAATATAACAGTTAATGCTATTGATGCACCAATACCGCCTATACTGACCGGTTCATTCATTGTATAGATGTCAGTACTGAATGACCTGCCCATATACCGGGCCAGCCATAAGCCTAAGGGAATCCCCCCTATTATTCCCAGGACGGACATAATCATATTTTCTCTGATAAGCATATTGAATATCTCTCCTTTAGAAAAGCCCATAACTCTCAACGAAGAAAATTCCAAGGTTCTCTCATTTATGCTCATAAGTGTCATGCTGTATACTATTATAAAGCCCAGCAGACCGGAGAATATAACCATTGCACTCATTGATATATTTATAAGACCGGTAAATTCTTCAAAGGCACCCTTCATATCATCCTGAGACTGAATTGAGCCGATACCTTTTATATCCTTAAGCTTGTTTGATACATCCTCGTCAGAATTTAGGTATATCCCGTTAATTATTTCCTTGTCCAATAGATTTCTGTTCATAAAATCTATATTCATAAAGCCGTTAATCCCAAGGCTTTGCTTTATTATTCCTTTTACCGCAACATATCTGTCATCCTTATTGGGCATAAAATTCTTCAAAAGTATATTATCTCCTACATCAACATTCAAGCTTTCCGCCAAATTTGATGATATTAAAATACCTTCATCGGGCAGCTTGACCTTGTTACCCCTTAAATCCTGAAAGCCGTAGAATACAGTATCCTTTTCAAGTCCAATCACATTAACAATCTTAGATTTGCTGCCATATTTGATTTCAAAGGGCAATTCTGTTCTGCCTTCAATCTCTGTTATCTTTATATTTTTAGTTATATCTTTCTTTATTCCTGCATTTTGAAAGCCTGTAAAGCTTATATTATATTCCATTTTTGAAAATTCGGTGTAGTGCTTGATAAACATCACATCAATTATATCAATCATCCACATTGTCATTATCATCATGCCACAGGTAATTGCCACCGCAGCTCCGATAAAAGCAAACTTTTTCTTTTCTCTAAAAATATTTCTCAGCACTACCTTCCAGGAAAACGGCGTATGGTTCCAAATAATTTTTATATTTTCAATGAAAATTCGCTTACCCTTCTTTGGAGCTTCAGGCTTCATCGATTCGGCAGGATTGATTTTAATTATGTTCTTAACTCCCCAAAATCCTGAAATTACACAGAATATAAAGGATAACACCATCGAAGCAATAATTTTGTTATAATATACCTTAGCTTCAAGCATTGGAATATTGAAAAATTCCAAATACATGCTCGTCATTGCTCCCGATAAGGCAGTTCCTATCAAGGATCCGAATAGTCCGCCTATTATTCCCACAGAAGCCGCATATTTTAAATAATGAACGATTATTTCATTGCCGGTAAAGCCTAATGCCTTTAAAATTCCGATTGACGTTCTATCCTTTTTAACAATTCTGGAAAGCATAGATGCAAGCATAATTCCCGCAAATATCAGAAATACTAACGGAACCGATTTTGACATCATTTCAAGTCCTTCTATTTCCTGACTTATCATGCTGTTGCTTAGCTGTTCATTCTTTTTTATAACTCTTCTGACTCCGTATTTCTCCAGCTCATCCTCTAAAAAATCCGCTGTCGATTTTAAATTTTCCTGATTATTTATCTTGATAAGCAGTTCGTTAAAATTACTGCTTTCGCCGTAAATTTTCCTCAGAAAGCTTTCTTCAATATAAACAATTCCAAAGCCCTCAGGATCCGGAAGAAGTGATTGTTCATTTTCCATCACATAGACATATTCTGAGCTTGAGGCAATGGCAGATACATTGAATTTATACTGTCTGCCGTTTATTTGGAGCTTTATTTGATCTCCGACCTTTATATTTCTTGCAGCTGCAAACTGTTCAATAACTATTATGTTTTTTTCCGCTAATTGTCTTTTTCCTGACTTTATAAACAGCTTATTAATTTTATTTTCGTCCTTATCAACTGATATTACCCTGACATTTATCTTTTCATCCTCATTTTCCGAAATAAAGGATGTATCGAAAACCAGCCTGACTTCAGCCTCCTTAATATCTGATTCACCTATCAGGCTGCTTTCAAGTCTTTCAGGCAGATTAACTGCTGTAACGAAAATATCAGAAAAATTAGTTTCCTCATAATATTCATCGAGAGAATCTCGTAAATTAACCGATGAATTGCTTACGGCTGTAAATACAAATATCCCTGTTATAATAATTGACAGTACCGCAATATATTGTCCCTTAGTATTTTTAATCAATCTGAAAAGTCTTTTATCAAGCTTTTTCATTACCATTCAATCCTTTCAGGTGCAATTGGATTTTTATTTAATATAATTTCGGTTATCCTTCCGCTTCTCATTTTAATTATCCGATCTGCCATTTGTGCTATCGGTGAATTATGAGTAATAAGTATCACTGTATTTTTATATTTCACATTTACATCCTTAAGTACCTTGAGTATTGAAATTCCTGTTTCGAAATCCAGGGCTCCCGTAGGCTCATCACACAATAATATCTGAGGATTTTTGGCTACTGCTCTGGCTATTGCAACTCTCTGCTGCTCTCCGCCGCTTAGCTGAGACGGAAAATGATCAGCTCTGTCTGCTAATCCGATCGACTCCATTACATCATCTATATTAATTGAGTTTTCACATATCTCCGTAGCAAGCTCAACGTTTTCTTTTGCTGTAAGGGTTGCCATGAGATTGTAAAATTGAAATACAAAACCTATTTTATTTCTTCTGTATCTTGTAAGCTCCTTATCGTTCATACCTGTCAGCTGCTCATCATTAAAGTACACATTACCCCTTGAAGGAGTATCCATGCCTCCTATTATATTCAGCAGTGTGCTTTTTCCGGAACCGCTTGGACCGAGTATTACTATAAATTCTCCTTTTATAACCTCAAAGCTGGTATCCTCGAGAGCCTTTACCGTAACCTCCCCCATTTTATAATATTTGCTGATATTTTCAACTTTCAAAACTATTTCATTCATATGTCCCACCTATGATTATTTCTCCTCTTCCATGATTCCATATAATACTATATTCATTAATTTAACATAGTCTGTTTTTGCTCTATCATAAAGATTTTCAAAGCTTTCCGGATATCCTAACTATATTAGGTCTGCATATTCTGCCTGTGATGACTTAATCAAATCCTCCGGCTTCAGAACTAATTGAATGCCTATACAGCCTGCGCTGACCAAAATCCTTTCATGGAGGAGGGCTGTTTCATCTATGAAGGTTTTGTAATGCTTTTTCATGCCAATCGGTGAACAACCTCCTCTGATATAGCCTGTATTTTTAGTTAATTCCTTTAACGGAAGCAATTCGATATTTTTTTCATTAGATGTTTTAGCTGCTTTTTTTAAATCCAATTCGTATTCTACAGGTATGCAAAATACATACAGCTCCCTGCTGTGCCCAACAGAAACAAGGGTTTTGAAAACTGCTTCCGGATTTTGTCCTGTTTTTAATGCAACTGATACGCCGTCTATTTTTCCGTCATCACAATCATATGATATATAATCATATTCAATTGCCATTGAATCAAGTATCCTCATTGCGTTTGTTTTATTTATTTTTTTCATTTTATCACGTCCGATTGTAAATTATTTGATTTATTTAAAAAGCATATATACGACAAGGCAGTTAAAAATAAGTGCTGCTGCCGTTATTATACGAAACATAGTCTTTTTTGTTTTATGATGAAATAAAACCATTGCTACTATGCTGCTTACGGTTCCTCCCAAAAATGAAAGCATATGAAGTGTACTTTCTTTGATTCTCCATTTATCTCTTTTAGCTTTTTTCTTGTCTATATAAAACATTATAAACGAAAGAAGGTTTATAATTACAAGATATATTAAAGCATATTTTATGTTTTCCATTTTATAGTCCGCCCTATTTTTTCAATTTAGCTATAAGCTTGTTTATTTTTTTCCCTTCCTCTGCAAATCGTTCCTCATACTCTGTCATGATGTTGCCTTCATTATATTGACTGTTATGCAAATCTCTTGTTACCATTATTAAATTCCAATTGTCTTCCTCCAGCTGCTGTAATGAATACTCAAACAAATCATCATTGTCGGTTTTCATGTGGAGCTCCCCTGCAGGTGCGAGAACCCTTCTGTATATTTCCAAAAATCCCTTATGTGTCATTCTTCTCTTGTAATGCGAGGGCTTTGGCCATGGGTCGGAAAAATTGAGATATATCCTTTCTATTGAATGAGGCTCAAAAACCTCCTCCAAAATATCCCCATTTGAATAAACTATATAGTAATTATCCGGGTCTGCTTCAAACCTTGATTTTGCGCATCGGTATGCTACCTTTACACTTTTTTCAAAGCCAAAATAATTTATTTCCGGATTGGATAATGCTGTTTCTCTTAAAAATTTGCCCTTTCCGCAGCCCAGCTCTACATGTATCGGGTTATGGTTGTTAAAGGCTTTGTTTAATTTATAATTTCTTTTTTCGGGCTCTGTTATTGATTTTTCGTCCTTTTGCAAATACTCGTACTGACCCGGTATATATCTTAATCTCATTGTTTCTCCTTGATTTAGTTAATTTAAAAGCTGCTGATTAATTTTTGACTATTCGGAAATGTATATATTTAATTTCATATTAAGCTATATAATAAGATATTACAATATTTTATGGCTTTTAACAATAAAAATTTTATTTCATATCTTCAGTAATATTTATTTCTGTTGCATTATCTATTTGTGCATAGTAATATATATATACTACAAATATCATAAATACGAGGTGTTTACTATGGACTTTTTACTGAATCTTTCCGGACCTGTTTTATATTTGGTGATTTTTTGCGCTAAAATTGTTGAGGTAACTATTTCAACCATCAGGCTGGTGTATATTAACAAGGGGGAGAAATTAAAGGGTGCCATACTTGCATTTGTCGAGATTTTAATCTGGCTTATTGTAGTAAGCTCCGTGCTTACAAATATAGCTGCGGATCCTATTAAAATCTTCGTATATGCTGCTGCTTTTTCGCTGGGTAATTATATCGGAGTAACTATAGAATCTAAAATAGCAGTCGGTCTTGCCTCTATTCAAGTGGTCGTTAATGATGATAGCGGCGAAATAATGGCAGAGGTTCTTCGCAATCAAGGCTTTGGTGTTACCATTATCGACGGCAGAGGAATTAATGACAGCAAAAAAAGTCTCCTTTTCATACAGCTTAAGAGAAAAAGAATTCCCGAAGCAGTGAAAATCATTCAAAAAAGCAACCCTGAAGCATACATAACTGTAAATGATATAAAATCCATGGTAGGTGGATTTGTCAAAAAATAATTTAGGCGCCGATTAAATCGGCGCCGTTTTTATTGTATGACAAAGGCCTCATATATTGCTCTTATTGCCTTTTCAAAATCCTTATTTTCCACACCAACGATAATATTAATTTCACTTGATCCTTGGTCTATCATTCTTATATTTATATTATTGCTGCCTAGAGCTGAAAACAGCTTGGCTGAAATACCCGGTCTGGAAGCCATATTAATTCCGACTGTGGTCACAAGGCTTAAATTGCTGTGAAGCTTTACCGTATCTGCTTTTAGCTTAGTCTTCAGTTCATCTACTATTTCATAACCAAACTTTTCAACGCTTTCCGAAGGCAGAACAATTGAAAAGCTGTCAATGCCTGATGGTATATGGTCAACACTGATATCTCTCGCTTCAAATATCTCCAAAGCCTTTCTGATTATACCGACCTCATTAGCCATATGTTCCTTATGCACATAAAATATAGTAAAATTCTTTTTTCCTGCTATTCCTGTAATAATATATTCATTTTCATAGCCTTCCTCCATATCACCGTTTCCGATAATTATAGTTCCCGGATTTTCAGGCTCGTTGGTATTTTTAATATTGATAGGTATTCCAACCTCTCTTACAGGAAAGACAGCTTCGTCATGCAAT
>DAIUCB010000126.1:0-8165 GCA_036846385.1 Bacillota bacterium
TGATGTGCTGTATCCAAATCAGGCCATTCCCAGCCACGTTCTCCCATCGCAGGCCTGTTTTCAAAACCGGCTTGCACCCCGTCCTTCTCTATTGTAACGCGATATTTCCCCTCAGCTTCATAATATAGAATATGTAACCGGTATCCGTTTACATCAGAATCATTAAACTCCATGCTCCAGTCCACTAGATTCTCGGCAGGAGCAGCTTCATCCCATTCCGACCTGTGTACGGATATGTTCAGTTCATGAGGCGTCTGCTCCTCGTATAAGCAGGTTGCCTTAAAGTCGAGCATAGTAAAGCCTAACCTCTCATATGGAGACGGCAATGTGTCATCCGTCTCATCAAACGGCATCTCAAACAATGTATCTGCAGAGATGCCTAACATTTCTGCGAGGGTATCGTGAAAGATATGAATCGGAGTAAGTAATATATCTTCGTCATCCACATCAGAAAATATCACACGCATGGTCTTCTCCGAGCTCTCACGATTCCCCTTACCAAAAGTAAAATTATTTTTGGTGTGGTAATATACATAGTTCATCGCCAGATTGCCATCTTTATTTGCCATCATCACATAAGCATCAAAATTCGGATAATACCCAATGTCAATCTTATAATCATTCTGAACAAAAACCGTTCGAACGCAGTTTTTTAGCCAATCCTCAGGTGGTGCACCCCATTCGATGTGGTTGATACGCACGGACTCACTCTTGCCGTCACAAATCGCCTGCTTGCCGCCGCTGTCCATGATAAATCCAAGCTCGGCAAGCGTGAATGCAATAGTGAAATCCTTATGCTCTAAGCTTTGGTAGATATTCGACAGCGGAAAATAGCTATTTATGGGGCAGCCTGCCAGATACAGATATTTGAGGTTTGTCAGCGAAATAAGCGGAGACACGTCGGTAAGTCCCGAATTGTCGAGCATAAGTAAATTCAGGTTGACAAGATTTGAAAGCGGACTGTAATCTTTCGCCACACAGCCAGACAGAATCAGCACCTTTAGGTCTGTGAGTTCGACGAGCGGCTTGATATCATTGATCGGATTGCCGTTCAGCGACAGCAAGGTCAGATTTTTTAATCCGCTTAGCGGTGTGATATCGGTGACCTCATTGAAGGATAGGTCAAGGCTTTCCAGATTTGCAAAATATTCCAGCCCGGTGATGTCGTGAATCGTTGCTTCTTCGGAAATGTAGTGCTGCCATTCATTGTTTAAGTTCAGCCTCGTTACCGCTTCTGCTTCTGCCGCAGTGATATTGCCTGAGGGTTTACCCATCGACCCACGCACCATCACCTCCAGCACCGGGTCGGTAAATATAACGATTTCCGGTGCGGCAATCGCATCCGCCGGCGAGGACGGTGAAGGCGGCTGCGAGGCGGACGAACCGCAGGCTGCCAACAAGCACAGTGCAAGTGACATGGTAATACATAATAATTTTTTCATTTCAGCCTCCTGACAACTTAATAAAATGATTATCTTCTATGTGTTTATAGCAAAATAAATTTCTGTTGCATATCTTTTCTATTGATTCCTATGATAAATATGTATTACTCTTCAGTTTCGTTGTATTTTGGCGCCATAACCAGCCATTTTATGAAGCTGCACATTAGAAATATTTCTGTCGATAAGCATATGAAATAACTTTTTGTAAGTAACTGCCATAATTAATTTCCAAATTATTGTGTTTATTATATCACTAAGTAATAAAGAATTCTATTGCTATCTAAAATTATTTAAATAGATTTTTTGCTAGTATTGCAACAAAGTAGGCATCTTAGAACTGCCAAAGCTTGCTGTGCATGAAAAAACGGCACAGGCGCTCATCACGACTATGCCGTTTTTCCGGGATTTAAAACTTAGTCCCCACTTCAACTTCTTGGTACTTTTCTTAATAATTTATGCCACATATTAAATTATCAATTGTGGTTCATGTAATTTAAATTTGATTTACAAAGCTAATTGTATAAATGGCATGCTACTCCATGTTTATCATCAACTATTTTCAATGAGGGTTTATTTGTTATGCAAATATCTTTTACTTCACTACATCTTGTCCTAAAGGGACATCCTGATGGAGGGTTTGATGGTGATGGAATATCTCCTTTCAGTATTATCTGTTCTTTTTTCTTGCTTGGATCAAGCTCGGGTATAGCAGATAATAATGCCCTTGTATATGGATGCATGCAATTTCTGAAAATATCATTCTTACTGCCTATTTCAACCAAGTTTCCTAAATACATTACTCCAATTTTTTCAGTCATATATTCTATAACACTCAAGTCATGTGATATAAATAAATAAGTTAATTTGAATTTTTTCTGCAAATCAATCAGTAAATTTATTACTTGCGATTGTATTGAAACATCCAAAGCAGAAACTGCTTCATCTAATATAATAAATTTAGGATTTAATGCCAATGCTCTTGCGATACCTATTCTCTGTCTTTGACCACCGGAAAACTCATGAGGATATCTTCTTTTGAATCTTCTATCCAATCCAACTATCTCCAGCAGTTCCTCAACCTTCTCGCTACGTTCTTTCGGTGTTCCTATTCGATGTATATTTAATGGATCCATCAAAATACGTTCTACAGTCATTCTTGGATTTAACGAAGCATAGGGGTCTTGAAATACCATTTGAATATTTCGTCTAAAATCTTTAGTTTCTTTTTTATTTAAATTTGTAATATCTTTACCATTGAATATTACTTTCCCACCGCTTGGTTTATTAAGATTAATAATTGTTCTTGCTACTGTAGATTTTCCACACCCTGATTCTCCAACAAGTCCGAATGTTTCACCCTCTTTAATATTAAAACTAACACCATCAACCGCTTTAACAAAAATATTTTTTTTGCCTTTTATCGGAAAATATTTTTTTAAGTCATTTATTTCAACTAACATTTTTATTCTCCCTCCAGCATTTACATAGGTGATGATTACCTACCTCTAACAACTCGGGCTCCTTCTCCAAGCATACCTGTATCACATCTTTACATCTTCGTGCAAATCTGCATCCTATTATTCTTTCACTAGGATGAGGAACAGTACCTTCGATGAAATTAAGTTTTTTTCCACTCATTCCAATTTGCGGTATGCATTTTAACAAGCATTTCGTATACGGATGAAGCGGATTCTTGTACAAGGACAGTGTATCTGCTGATTCAACAATCTGACTTGAATACATTACCATAATATTTTTACATATTTGGTTAATCACACCAAGATTGTGACTAATAAATATTACCGACATCTCATCCTCTTTCGCAAGTTGTCTGATTAATTGTAATATCTGAGCTTGAATTGTTACATCTAATGCCGTAGTTGGTTCGTCTGCAATTAAAATTTTGGGCTTTAATGCTATTGCAATTGCAATTATAACTCTTTGTCTCATTCCACCTGACAATTGATGCGGATATGATTTTAATATCTCATTTGCTCTTGGTATACCGACTCTATTTAATAACTCTAAGCTTTTAGTATTTATAGTTTTTTTGTCATAGTCAGTATGATTTTTAAAAACCTCTCCGATTTGATTACCTATAGTATAAACAGGATTAAGGGAAGTCATTGGTTCCTGAAATATCATGGAGATCTCTTTGCCTCGTATTTTAGTCATTTCTGAGGGTGACATTTTCAGCAAGTCTTTTCCTTCAAACATAATTTCTCCTGAATCAATCCTACTATTTTGTTTTGGAAGCAGTCTCATTATTGAAAATGATGAAACACTTTTTCCACTCCCCGATTCACCTACAAGCCCAATTATTTCTCCTGCATTTACTTTAAATGACACATTGTCTACAGCCTTTACAAAACCGAATTCTGTTTTAAATGATACTGATAAATTATTTACTTCTAAAATTGGTGTCATAATGCTTCATCCTAATTTTTATTATTTATTTTATTTAACTATTTTTCGCAAAGATATATCCATAGCATCTACTATTTTTTCAATAATTATATCATCATGACTTGCTGAAATTGCATGATGTGACAATGGTTTAGGTATAACTAACATGCTTTGTTCTAACATAGATTTTGTGAATGCTATATAATTATCGAAATTACTTGAAGCAGCATCTCTGTAATTTTTAACGTTATCAGTAAAATACCAATGAAAATGTCCGCCTCTACCATTTAGCAATGCAGGAATACCGTATTTTTTTGCACTTCCTTCAAAGCTTGACTTCAAATATTGTATCTTTCTTTCTAGATCTATTCTGATATTCCCATCTATCAAAAGCTCAAGTGTGGCTAATGCCGCTGCCAGAGAATAAACATGTCCATTAAATGTTCCAACAAAGCTTGCTGTTCCCTTAGGACCTATCGTCTCCATTACTTCATTCTTACCAGAGACTGCAGCCATTATATGACCATTAGCAATTGCCTTACCGAATATAGATAAATCAGGGGTTACGTTATACCACTTTTGACAGCTTCCTTCCGGCACTCTGAATCCAGATAGAAGTTCATCAAAAATAAGTAGTATATTTAGTTCATCACATATCTTTCTCAGTCCCATGAGATATTCAGAATTTGCTTCAACAAAGCCGATATCGATCATAACAGGTTCAAGAATTAAAGCTGCTATTCTATCCTTGTTTCTATATAGTAGGCTTCTGGTTATCTCTATATCATTGAATGGTACTATTAAAGTATTTTCTACAGCTCTTTTATCTAATCCTCCCGCTCCGGGTACAGAATTTGGATTATTAACATCACCAACATCTTTTAGACTTGGGAAATTACTTATGTTAACGGAGTCAACCCAGCTATTGTATGCACCTTCTACCAATGCAAAATCATTTTTTCCTGTAAACGCTCTAGCCATTTGCATAACATGAATAATTGCTTCAGTGCCAGTGTTCGTAAATCGTACTTTATCGGCAGGGATTATCTTTAAGAATGCTTCGGCTGTTCTTACAGCAAGTTCCGTTTCAAAACCTGTTGTTAAGCCTTCATATTCCATAAGATTTTGATTATATTTTTCAATAAACGGTTTATATCCATGACCAAAAATTATTGATCCGTTTCCTAGTACTAAGTCTATATATTTATTTCCGTCGACATCATACAAATGTGCTCCCTCTCCCTTTTTAAAATATAATGGATAAGGTTGTCTTGCCCTTGAGCTTGAATGAACTCCTCCGGGTACTGATTTAACAGCTCTTTCGTATAAATTCTGAGAATTAATCATTTTTTCCTCCTATCATAAAATACAATTATAATGTTAACCTATTAATTTCATAACAGACAAAGTTACCTAATAGCAGTTATGTTTAAAATCTTAGTTGCTTATTAGATAAACATTTTCAATGTATTTATGCTATTCATATTATAATAAGCATATTTTATAAATTCACTTTTCTCATATGCTGGTAATTTATTGTATATATCTTCAACTGCTTCATTTCCTCTCCAATAACTATATATAAATGGCTTTCTTAAGGAGTGGGTCATCATCCTTATTTTTGAATCTGCTGCTGCCTCTGTTGCACACAGAGTTTCTGTAAAATAATGCTTTACCTCTTCTAATCCCAAATTTTCCTCGTGTAACATATGAGCCGCCGTAATTGAAACCTTTGAAACTAATTTTTGGTATAATCTTGCTATTTCATCATTCTTACTTTCAACACACCCTGTAAAAACAAGTCCATTATCGGCTAATCCTTCAAAAACTCCGCTGCTTGCAGTATTAGTTATTACAAGTGAGGCATCTACCGGAACGATCTCATTTTCAACCAGTATCTTTCGAACTTGCATATGTGTCATATGTCCGGGGTGAGTTTCATGAAATATTAAATGCTTTAGACCTGAATATGTATATTCCATATCTCCATTTATATATATAATTTTAGATTTGAAATCACAATATCCTGAATATGGTTTGTCATGCTCAATTACACATTTAACATCAATATCACTGATTTCTGAAAACCCTATACTTATTGCCTTTTTCTTTGCATTTGTTTCTATTTCTTTAAAAGCATCGTGCAATAGCTCAGGTTCAACTATATTATCCCGTTTCCAATTCGTGAGCTTTTCTATAAATGAACCTTTATAGTTTTTGTCCGAAAGCAGATTGTTAAGACTGTTTTTATCCCTATCTACCTGAATTTTTGATATCGGATTCGAGTTGACAAAAAGCAAACTGTTAACTAATTTTCTATATGTACTGCATTTATTTTCAAATAGCCATTCTCCCAATGATATAACCGATGCTATTTGTTCAAACATATAACATTTTCTGATATAATTATCTATTGTTTTGTATTCATTATATATTGAATAAAATAATTTTTTGATATCATTCCAATTATCAATGAAATCATATGTTATATCTGTTAGAATAACCGGAACAAGTCCTTCTTCTTGAAATGATTCATCTGAAGATGCAAAGCTCTTTCTATATACCTTATCCATAGATAAAACTGCATCTACAAATTGCTTAGATAACTTAAAATCATTTTTCGAATAAGTATAATCCATCATTTTACCTCCGAATTTAAGTCTCCAATCATGAAAGTAAAATCACCCGGTATTATTCTGTTTATATTTCCTCTCATAAGAATAATAAGATTTTTTTCATATGGAGCTTTTATTTCCTCAATCAATTCTAATGTCATAGGATTATATACACATCCTAAAGTAACTTTTCCTTCTACCACAGTGTTCATTACATCATATGAAAGGCTCGGTACAAACAATCCTCCGTGATGAGGATTAACATGTTCAATATGAGTTAATAATATCTGGTCGTTTCTAACCTCTGCTTTTCCCTCTATTACTTTTTTGTACTTAAGCATATTTAAAAGACCTTTAACACCTTTTTCAACATAATAAATATCATTCGGTCCTCCTCCACACTCTACAGTTACAGTTGAAATGTTACTTGGCTTTGTATATGTAGCACTTGTTCCGATATAATCCTGAACAGGTCTATATAGTATTTTAGATAAAAAGGATCTTGAAAATTCTTCATCATTTATTACATATACATAGTCAACAACCGGATCCTGTCCACCGGCATGAACATCTACATATGCATCAAGACCATTTAAAAACTTATCAGATATTACTCTTGCTTGAATTTCAGTAATACTGCCATTATAATTTCCGGGGAAAATTCTGTTCATGTTAGTTTTATCAATAGGGGTATTTCTATCAGCAGCTTCAAATGCTAATGGGTTTGCAACCGACATAATTTTAACAGTACCGTTTATTTTTACCTTTTTTAATTCTTCCGTTAGCCTTCTTAATATTTCAACTCCAATAGTTTCATCACCATGTATGCTGGCTGTGAAGCCTACAACAGGTCCGGATCCTCCATAAAATTCATGGACCGGTAATTTCAACTCCATTCCGTTTGTCATATAACAAACCGGTATTTCATAATATTTGTAGTTACTCATTTTTTCTCTCCTTTAAAAATATTTTAAATTTTCTTATTTTCTACTTAACTTTGGATCTGTAATGTCTCTAATACCATTTCCTAGTAAATTGAAGCCCAATACGGTAATCATAATCGCTAGACCCGGAAATGTTGAAAGATGAGGCGCATCTCTCAAAAACTTAAGTCCGAAAGACAGTGTGTTGCCCCAACTTGCAGTCGGAGGAAGAATTCCAAGTCCTAAAAAGCTTAAAGTTGACTCACTGATTATAGCAGTGCCTAATCCGAGAGTAGCCATTACAATAATTGGTGCTAATGTGTTGGGAAGTATATATGTAAACATTATCCTAACACTACCGGCACCTGTAGTAATAGCAGCCAATACAAATTCTTCCTCTTTAATTGCTAAAACACTTGATCTGACTGTTCTTGCATAGCTCGTCCAGCCGGTTAAGCCCAAGGCTATCATTACATTCCTAGGACTTGGACCTAGTGCTGCAACAAAAGCTATTGCTAATAATATAACAGGAAATGAAAGAAAAATATCTACCAATCCCATAATTATTCTATCGACAATACCACCATAATATCCCGATACTAATCCGAGCAGAACACCAATAAACATTGAAAATCCTACAGCTATAATCCCTACCTGCAAGGATATTATTGAACCGTAGATAATCCTACTGAGCAAATCTCTCCCATATTGATCTGTCCCAAGTATATGATCTGCACTTGGAGGCAGTAGCCTTTTTGACATATCCATTTCATATGGAT
>DAIUCB010000127.1:0-8132 GCA_036846385.1 Bacillota bacterium
AATATGTTATATCAAAGGACACCTCAGATACCGGCGGTTTCAGTGAAAAGGCAGCTGCCTGCGAAAAAACAGGTGCTGAGCTTCTTGTTATCAGAAAGCCTGAGGAGAAAGGTCTTACGGTTGAGGCGCTGAGGAAATTTATATCGGAAAAGGAATGTAATTAATATGAAAAAGGTTTATATAATCGGAGCCGGTATTGGGAATAAATGCTTTATGCATAAAAAGGCAGCAGAGATGATTGAAGCAGTCGATTGTTTAATCGGGGCTAAAAGAATGCTCAGAGATTTAAATGATTTAAATAAAGAAAAAATCGAATGTATCGATGCAGAAAAAATATACAGCTTTATAAACAGCAACGATATGTACAGCAGCTTTGGGGTGCTGGTTTCGGGGGATACGGGATTTTTCAGCCTATCGGGAAGGCTAACGGAGCTTTTATCGGAGAATGGCGGTATCAGTGTTGAAAATGTTCCGGCAGTAGGCTCGTTGCAATACTTTTGTTCAAAGCTGAATATACCCTGGGACAGCATAAAATTTGCCAGCGCTCATGGCAGAAATGCGGATATTATACCGATAATTATGTTTAATAAAAAAGTATTTCTGCTTACGGGAGGAGAATTAACTCCTGATAAAATATGTCTGCATCTCACAAAAAAGGGTCTCGGTCATTTGAAGGTATCTGTCGGAGAGAAGCTATCCTACGATGATGAAAGAATCACAGAGGATTATGCATCGATTATGGCGGAAAAAAGGTTTGACAGTCTGTCTGTTATGATGATACATAACGATAATGCTCTGGAGCCGGATGCAGGAAACAGGTCAATCAAGGACGATGAATTTATAATCGGCTCTGCTCCGATGACCAAAAGTGAGGTAAGAACAATTTCAATTGCCAAGCTTAATATTAAAAGCAATTATATCGTATATGATATCGGAGCCGGAACAGGCTCGGTTTCAATTGAAACAGCATTAAAGCTATATAACGGCACATTGTATGCCATTGAAAAGGAAAAAAAATCTCTGGAACTGATAAAAAGAAACATAGAAAAATTTAATGCACATAATATTGAATTAATCGAAGGAGCCGCTCCTTCTGCATTATTTGATCTTCCCAAGCCTGACGCGGTTTTCATCGGAGGAAGCGGCGGTTATATGGATGATATAATAAGCGAAGTAATTAAAAAAAATCCCTTTGTAACTGTTGTTATAAATACAATAACGCTGCAAAGCTTAAATGAAGCCTTGAATTGCATGGAAAAATATAAATTTAAGGATGTGGAAATAATCAATCTGTCAATTTCAAAAGCAAAAAAAATCGGTCATTATGACATGATGATAGGACAAAATCCTATATATATTATCAGCGGTAAGGGAAGCGGAATAAATTAAAAAGGAATAATATTATGATTTCAATAATAATTGGCTATATCACCGATTTGATTATCGGTGATCCTCAAGGGTGGCCTCATCCTGTCAGATTAATAGGCAAAATGATAAATAAGCTTGAAAAATACTTAAGAAGCAAATGCAAAAGCTCAAGGGGTGAAAGAAAAGCCGGAGCTGTACTATGGTTTATAGCAGTAATAACTTCGTTTATGGTACCTTACCTGATTATTTTCGCAATAAATAAAATAAACAGTTACTTGGCAGTAATAGCTGAAGGTATAATGTGCTACTATATTTTTGCCGCAAGGAGCTTGAAAGATGAAAGCATGAAGGTATATGCTGCCTTGAAAAACGGTGATTTAGTCGGAGCAAGGAGGTTTTTATCCTATATAGTCGGTCGCGATACAGAATCCTTATCAGAATCCTCTGTTGCGAGGGCAACTGTTGAAACTGTTGCGGAAAACACATCAGACGGTGTTATTGCGCCGATGATTTATACCTTTATAGGTGGAGCACCATTAGGCTTTATGTATAAAGCAATAAATACCCTTGACTCAATGGTAGGGTACAGGAATGAAAAGTATATTGATTTTGGAAGATTTTCAGCCATTGCAGATGATATTGCAAACTATATACCGTCGAGAATATCAGCATATATAATGATTGCTGCTTCATTTTTCATCGGTTATGACTACAAGTCTGCATTTAAAATATATAAAAGAGACAGATACAATCACCTAAGCCCGAATTCTGCTCAAACTGAAGCGGTATGTGCAGGAGCCCTCAATATAATTCTGGGAGGCGGCAGCTTCTATAACGGAGTGATGGTTTCAAAGCCTACAATAGGTGATGACAAAAGGAATATAGAAACAGAGGATGTTAAAAGAGCAAATAAATTGATGTACGCCGCATCAATCATTTGCTTAATTATAGGAATGGCAGGCTATGCTTTGTACCTAATCTGACAAGCATGCGGCCATTCTGTCAAAAGGAAGAATCTCATTTCCATACTTCTTCAGGGGATTCTTCCCAAGCTGATGACGAAGGATCTTATATACATCTTCTTCAGAGGATTCTTCGTTGTCAGATAAAATAAGGCTAAGGAGGCAGCTATGGAATATAATTTTCACGGTGCTGATATTTATACGGCATCAAAAAATTCCGGCATTGATGAAAACTGCATAATAGATTTTTCATCTAATATTAATCCCTTGGGAATACATGAAAATGTAAATAACGCAATAATAAATTCAATAAAGCATGCAAACAGATACCCGGATATTAACAACAGAGAATTGATAAGCAGCTTGTCAGCTCATGAAAAAATACCGAAGGCTTGGATATTTTGCTCCAACGGTGCCGCAGAAGCAATATTCAGAATTGCTCTTTATCTGAAGCCTAAAAAAGCGCTGCTTACAGCACCGACCTTCAGTGAATATGAGCAGGCACTTAAAGCAGTCGGTTGCAATAATATTGATTATTTTAATCTAAATGAGGAAAATGAGTTTAAAATTACCGATCAAATAACAGACAGTATATCTGATGGAACAGATATTATTTTTATATGCAATCCCAACAATCCCACAGGACAATTAACCGACAAAGCTTTATTAGAAAGAGTTGTCAGTCATTGCAGGACTAAAAATATAAAGGTTGTAATAGATGAATGCTTTATGGATTTTGTAGAAAATAAAGAAAAACACAGTGTTGTGGATTTGCTTGAAAAATATGATAATCTCATTATTTTAAAAGCATTTACAAAAATATATGCAATCCCCGGCATCAGGCTCGGCTATTGCATGACCTCAGACATTGAGACCATAAACGGATTAAAAGTATCAGGACCTCCCTGGAGCGTTTCGGTAGCGGCTCAAGCAGCAGGTGTTGCGGCCCTTGAGGAGAAGGATTATATTTTGAAATCAGTAACATATGTCAATAAACAAAGAAGATTTCTCATGAGAGAAATGAAAAAATTAAAATTAAGAGCCTATGAAGCTAATGCAAATTATATTTTATTTAAATATACGGGAGATAAGGATTTGCACAGAGAGCTTATGGAAAAAAACATATTGATACGAAGCTGCTCTGATTATAAATGCCTTGGCAGCCAATATTACAGGATTGCCGTTAAATCTGAATATGACAATAAATTAATACTGAAAAAATTAAAAGAAATAATGGTAAGCAAATGAAAACTATATTGATTATATTGGACGGAGCAGGTGAGGAAAAAATTGCCGAGCTTAACAACAAGACTCCCTTAGAATATGCATTTACCCCAACATTAAATAAAATAGCAAAAGAGGGCTTTCATAAAAAAACTGTTTTCTACCCTCCGGGCAGGGAGCCGGACAGCTTGACCTGTATACTTTCAATGCTCGGAGTAGGACATGACCTTATACCGAAAAACAGAGCATACCTGGAAGCAATAGCAGAAAATATTCATATTAAGGATGATGAAGCTGTTTTACGCTGCAACCTTATAAGCTATAAGGATAACCTGCTGGAATCCTTCAACGGTAAGGGGCTTTCGGTCCATGAAATGGCAGAATCAGCTAAAAAAATAAAAACGGGAAATAATTTGAAATTTTATCATTTCGGTGAATACAGAAACGCCATAGTTGTTAAAAAAAACATTGAAATTACCCATTTAAAGGACATACCTCCTCATGAAAGCCTTGGAAAAACCATGGACTGCATGCTCAGACCTCTGGAAAAAATAAGTGTTTTGAATGAATTTATTTGCAATAATACATTTAATTTAAAAAACAGCAATTATATGTTTTATCCCTGGGGAGTGTCCGAGCCTTCTAATCTGCCTTTATTTTCAGATATCCACAATAAAGCCTGCTCCTGCGTCTGCCATGCCGGAATAGTCAAAGGTATTGCCAAAGCAATGGGAATAACCTTGGCAAGGCTTAACAATTCGACAGGTGATACCGATACGGATTTGGCTGAAAAGGCACGAACGGTATTGAATGAAATCAAAAACACTGATACAGTTATAGCACATATCAACGGAGCTGATGAGGTATCTCACAGGAAGGATTTGAAGGGAAAAATTGAATTTATTGAAAAAACAGACAAAGAATTTATAAAAGAAATTTATGAAAATACAGACAAGAGCACCAGAATAATAATAGCCTCGGATCATCAGACCAGTACAATAACAGGAAAGCATGAAAAAGGAGATGTCGATATTTTTTCCAACTATATTATTCCGGAGAAAGGAAATATAAATAAATGGCTAAGGTTATAATGATTCAAGGAACCACCTCAAACGCGGGCAAAAGCTTGATTACCGCAGCGCTGTGCAGAATATTTACACAGGACGGCTATAAAACAGCTCCCTTTAAATCTCAAAATATGGCTTTGAATTCTTATATTACCCGTGACGGCTTAGAGATGGGCAGAGCTCAGGCAATGCAGGCAGAAGCAGCAGGAATCGAGCCCGACATCAGAATGAATCCGATTTTGCTGAAGCCCACGGGTAAGGGGTGTCAGGTAATCCTGAAGGGCGAAATATATAAGAATGTGGAAAATTATCATAATTTAAAGCATGAAATGACACCTCATATATCAGCAGCCTACAATTCTCTGGCATCGGAATATGACATCATTGTCATTGAAGGAGCGGGAAGCCCTGCAGAAATCAATTTGAGAGAGCATGATATAGCAAATATGGGAATGGCAAGATTGGCAGACTCGCCTGTCATAATTGTGGGAGATATAGACAGAGGAGGCGTTTTTGCTTCCTTGGCAGGCACAATGCTTTTGCTGGAGGACGAAGACAAAAAAAGAGTAAAGGGTACCATAATCAATAAGTTCAGAGGGGATATAGAAATTTTAAAGCCGGGAATTAAAATGTTTAATGATATAACGGGACTTGAGGTTTTAGGCGTTGTACCATATTTAAACATTGATATAGACGATGAGGACAGTCTGTCTGAACGATTGACGACAAAGGTTGAAAAAAACACTTTGAACATAGCTGTAATAAGGCTTCCTCATATTTCAAATTTTAATGATTTCAACATATTTACCATGTTTAATGAGGTGTCGTTGAAATATGTATCAAATTATGATGAGCTTGAAAATCCTGATATGATTATAATTCCCGGCACAAAAAACACTATAGATGATTTGATATGGCTCAGGCAAACGGGGCTTGATTTAAAAATAATAAACCATGCAGACGAAGGAAGACCTGTATTCGGAGTATGCGGCGGCTATCAGATGCTGGGCAAAGCAATTTATGACCCTGACAACGCCGAATCCGGAGGAAGTATAGAGGGTCTGGGGCTTTTAAATACAGTAACAACCTTTAAGACCTATAAGACAAGGACCAGAGCGACCGGTAAAATCAATGCTGTAAATGGCTTTTATAACGAGCTGTCAGGGCTGGATATCGAAGGCTATGAGATTCATATGGGGGAAACTGAAATCATAGACGGTGAAGCTATGAATATCATAGAAGCGACAGGACAAAAATTTTGCAGAAAATCAGACGGCTGTGTGAAGGATAATATTGCAGGCAGCTATATTCACGGGATTTTTGACAGCTGTGATGTAGTTAAAATCATTGTGAAATCATTGCTGAAGCAGAAGGGATTAAATAAAGAAGTAGCTGAAGACTTTGACTTAAGGGAATATAAAAACAGACAATATGATATTCTGGCAAGCTCCGTCAGAAATACTGTAGATATTGAA
This sequence comes from Bacillota bacterium, assembly GCA_036846385.1. GTDB lineage: Bacteria > Bacillota > Clostridia > Tissierellales > Sedimentibacteraceae > Sedimentibacter. Next base: position 6,097 of record DAIUCB010000127.1, read on the forward strand.
AAGATATATAGGATAATGGGGCTCAGATGATTTTAAAGAGGTAAAGAAGAATAATGAAAATAGATATATACGCTTTTTCAGCCAACGGAGCCCGATTGTGTGACAAAATTATTGAAGGACTGAAGGAATACAATATTGAAGCATATGTTCCGTCAAAATATGCAAGCTATGGCCGTCACGTCAAAAACAGACAGGACAGCTTATATATAAGTACGGAAAAATCATTTGCCAATAAGGACTGTATAATTTTTATAGGTGCCGTAGGGATTGCAGTCAGAGCCGTTGCTCCTTTTGTCAGAAGTAAAAGGACCGATCCGGCAGTATTATGCATTGACGAGAAGGGCATAAATGTTATTTCACTGTTAAGCGGTCATATAGGCGGGGCAAATCAAATGACGCTTAGAGTTGCAGATATAATAGGAGGCAATCCGATTATTACTACCGCTACCGATATAAACGGAAAATTTGCTGTCGACCAATGGGCAACATATCAAAAGCTTTATATAATGAGCCTCAAGGCTGCCGGAAATATTGCCTCTGCGATACTTGACGATGAAAAAATCGGGCTGGACAGCGATTTTGAAATTATTGATGAGCTTCCCGAGGAAATAGATTTAAAGCAAAAAAGAATCGGTATATGTATCAGCTTGAACGATAAAAAAAGACCCTTTGATATTACCTTGAATCTTGTTCCCAAAATAATATCCGTTGGCGTAGGGTGCAGGAAGGGAACGGATTTTTGCGTCATTCATAAAGCTGTAACAGAGGTTTTGGAGGAATATAATATTTCTCCCTATGCAATAAGCTCAATTAACTCAATAGCTTTGAAAAAAAATGAAGAGGGAATTATAAAAACAGCAAAAATGCTCAAGGTGCCTTTCAACACCTTTACAGGAGATGAATTGAACAATATTGGCGGGGAATTTTCAGACTCTGATTTTGTAAAATCAATTACGGGAGTCGATTCGGTCTGCGAAAGAGCTGCATCTGCATCAAGCAGCTCAAAAAAGCTTGTAATCAGAAAAACAATAAAAAATTCTGTGACTGTTGCCGCCTGTGCGGAGGATTTCAGGATAAGCTTTGATTATCCGAACAGTCGGTAAATAACGAAAGGAAAATTACATGAATAAAATAAAATTTATAGAACCTCATAATATCGAAAAAAGAAGCTTTGAGATAATACAAGAGGAATTGGGAGATATACAGCTTGATAAGGACAAGGAAATGATTATAAAAAGAGCTATCCATACCTCCGCAGATTTCGACTACTTAAATAATTTGGTTTTTTCAAATAATGCTGTTGCCAAGGCGAAGGAAGCTATAAGAAATGGCGCAGTTATAATTACAGATACTAAAATGGCTCAGGCGGGGATTAATAAGAAAGCAGCCGAAAAATACGGAGTAACAATAAGCTGCTTCATGTCTGATGAGGATGTTTTAAAGGAAGCACAGGAAAGAAAGGAAACAAGAGCCGCAATTTCAATGGAAAAGGCAGCGGAAACAAAAATACCGGCAATACTTGCAATAGGCAACGCCCCTACAGCCCTTGTCAAGCTTTATGAGCTAATAAAGGAAAATAAATTCAAGCCTGAGCTGATAATAGGAGTTCCTGTAGGGTTCGTTAATGTAGTTGAAGCAAAGGAGCTTATACTGAGTCTTGACAATGTTGAATATATAGTAGCAAAGGGCAGAAAGGGCGGCAGCAATATAGCGGCAGCAATAGTAAACGCCATATTGTACAATATGGAGCAATAAGATAAGGTTGACCGGAAAATTAGGAGGAATAAATATGTTTTACGGAATAGGTGTCGGTGTTGGAAGTCCCGGGGCAGTAACGAAAAATGGAATAGATGTATTGAATACTCTCGATATATTGTACGTGCCAACAGCAAAAAAAACAGAAAAATTCAGTGTGGCCCACAATATTGTAAAGGACTATTTAAATGACGATACAATAATTAAGGAAAGGCATTTTCCGATGAATTATGATACAAAAGAGCTTCAGGAATCATGGAAGAGTATTGCAGGTGAAATAG
>DAIUCB010000128.1:0-8130 GCA_036846385.1 Bacillota bacterium
CTGTTTTTGATTCCCCTGTTAAAAGCACCTTTTTATACGAGCAATAATACATATCCTCAAATTGCCTTAAATAATTTTCATAAATAACCGGTGATACACACCTCTCAACCTCAAATTGAAGCTTATGTTGGAAGGGTACTTGAAATCCTGCATATCTTATCAGCCCCTTTGCTTTGGCTGAATCTTTCGTATCGCACATAACGCAGGTATGTCCCATTGGATAGGGCAAATATCTTATTTCCAAAGTTGTGTTGCTATAATTTACGTTTGAAAGCATACTTTCCAGCTCCTCGTGGAAGGAAAGGCTCCTATTTCTGATAGCCCTGCAGTTTAAATCACCGTTTCTCAAAGCAAGAAGCTCCATAATATCATTGTTTTGCGAAGCAACTATTAGCTTTAGGCTTCCGCCTTTTTGAATAAAACTGATTATTTCGTTCCTGGAAACATTAGTTATTAAATTGCCGGTTTCCTGAATAAGCAGCAGTTCTCTGTCTGCATTTTTTATCAAATTCTTATTGATTTCCGATGTATTTGATTCTACCAGAACTGTATCAATATTATTAATCATACTTTCTCTCAGCTGATTCCTTACCTCTTTAAAAAAGGAATCATTTCTCAAATTATTTCTTAATAATACTATGCTCATCAATGATAAAACAGCTAATATGCCTGAAAGTACAATATTTTGGTCTGTAAATCCAAAATAACTTAAAACTGATACCACAATTGAAAAAATTAATAAAATAGCATTATCAATATTGTCTATCAACAATTTAAAAATATTTCTCATAACGTGATTACCTTTCTTTAATTCTTTAATACTGTTGGATGGTCCCCACAATTTCTAATTATTCCAGCTATGGCAAAAAAGGAGCATACATCATCAATGCATGATTCTCGGTAATAAATTCTTCATCTAAGAAATCTCCCTCAGCAGAATATCTTATACGATAAATTTCATTATGCCTGCTGAAGCCTCCCCAGTATTCACTCTTAAACATGTGATTTTTTTCTATTATTTCATACCTGTAATCAGGAGCATATTCAGATAGCCACGCTCCCTCAAGATGAGAGTGACCAACCTTTACATGCAGCTGAAAGTCTGTTTCCGTATCATTTCTGATCATTAAATCTCTGTACGGATAAACACAGGTAGCTCCGCTGCCAAAGGGCTGTGTACGGTTAGAATCAGGAAAAACATCATAGGAATGGCGATACCGCTCAACAATTGTCAGCGGTGTATGAAGTGTCATCCAAAAAATCAGATTAGACAGCTGACATAAGCCTCCGCCTATTCCCATTTTATAGCTGCCGCAATACAACACCATTGCCGGAACATATCCCTTTTCGGCAGAAGGCTTGCCAATAAGCTTCCAAAAGCTGAAGGTCTCACCGGGCTTTATGATAATACCGTCAATCATTTTCGCCGCAAGATTAAGATTTACAATTTTATTATATTGATAACGCATTTCAACATTTTTAAGTTTTCTCAACAATGGTGTCTTGTGAGAAAAGTATATATATTTAAAATAATTATATTTTTTTTCACATGCAAACTTGAATTTTCCCGAATACCAAAGCTTGTAACGTGACAGAGTATAATATGCTTTGCCTGCCATCAAGCGAAATTTACTTCTTTTTAATGGCTTTAAGCTGTCATTATTTAATTTCGTCAAATCAATATCCTCCCATTCTAATATCACTGCGTCTGATTTAAATTGAATTTTATTTTGCTTGGAAGATTTTCAAATTTTCATTTAATTTGTCTGCTTTTTTACATTCGTAATTTGTGTAAATGAATATGCTCTAATCACTGAATCATTATCATTTGCTTAAAAGAATAAAGATATTTTGCAAAATCCTGGAAATACATATTAATAAAATTATATAATACGTTCCGAGCCAGGGTGCGTTTTTAAAGAAAATTCCCTGTCCTTTATGATTGCACTTAAATTCACCGTTAAACTGCTGCCCGTCAGAATCAATATAAATTCCTTCTCCATACAGCTTGCCATCCTTGAATACACCTATACACCTGCTTCCATCAGGCTTAATAAGCATTCCATGACCGTCTATATTGCCGTCTTTAAATTCTCCTATATACTCGTTCTCTCCGTACTTTACAAGCACACCATAACCATGCTTCTTGTTTTCTTTAAAAGCTCCGGTATATTTAACTCCATCAGGTTCATTATACACCCCCTGACCATGCATCATATCGTCTTTTATTTCGCCTTCATATCTTGCTCCGTTAGGAAAATCAATTATCATTGTACCCTCCCATTATTATTGGTTTCCAAAATACAAATTTACTAAATTGGTTTATTCACTATTTTACATTATATAACAATTATAGAAAAAAACAACCTATATAATTAATTTTGCTATCGTCTCTTGATTTTTATGCATTATATTTACAGCGTTTCTCCCAAATTTCTGGCCATTTTTGGATAATCACTTTTTTCGGCATCTTCTCTTGTATAAGAACCTATAGCCAGAACCATTCCGGCTTCCGCCCAATTTAAGTAACGACATATTGAATGATAATGAGCTGTCAATGCATCCATTGCCCATTCATCCCTATCACCGCAGGCTGCAATTAACAGAAGCTGTTTTGGTTTTTCTCGTAATGCAGCATTGACAGAAAAAAACCTATCAATAACACTTTTGAGCTGCGATGACATTCCAAAATAATATAGCGGTGTTGCAAATACAACTACATCTGCTGCCAATAGATGAGGATAAATTTGTGACATATCATCATTATATACACATTTTCCGTCATTTCTGCGGCAATGATAGCATCCGATGCACGGCTTAATATCTGATTTTGCAGCATCATATCTAATAATTTCATGACCTGCTTTTTCTGCCCCGATGCAAAACTCATCAGCCAGTAATGCGGTGGTTCCGCGGATATGAGGACTTCCTGTTAATATCAATACTTTCATTACTATTACCTCCTGTATGAACAAAGCTTTTTCGTTAAATGGGATGTATATCCTTAATATATATTGCGAAACAGTTTTCAATATAAATTACTTCAAAAGTATATAGTCAGATTTAGGAGAATTATGTATTCTTTCGCTCTGCTTTTACTATGTCCATATATAATTCATCATAAAATTTGCCCTTCAAATAATACGATTCTCTTCTTTTGCCGATTTCCTTAAATCCAACCTTTTTATAACAATTAATCGCTCTTTCATTAAAGGAAAAAACCTTCAACATTATATTATTAAAATTTAAATAATCAAACCCATAATCTAATAATAAATTCAGAACTTCCTCTCCATATCCTTTACTGCGATTTTCTTCATCGCCGATAAATAAGCCGACCTCTGCACACTGCCTAATATGATCAATTCCGTGAAAGCTGCAATTTCCTATTAATTTATCATCTGCTAAGCTGACTATTGCAAACTGATACAGATTGGAATTTTGTTTAATCCAATCCTTTTCACTATCAAGAGATGTAATTCTGTTTGTAGTACCAATACCGTCCGTTACTCTTTTATCATTGAGCCACTTAACATAAGTCTCTGCATCCTCAATATTCATAGGTGACAGATATAATCGTTTGCCTATTAATTTTTTAAAATACCTCATTTTTATCCTCCATCGATTTAATTATTTATATTTAATTTACTGTTTTTTCATTTTAAATAACATATGGAAATAAGTATCTGCATTTTCCATAGGAATTAATATAACAGGCTCTGTATTTATTATTCTATATCCCGAATGCTCAACGTCACAGGATACTGTAATATCGGACTTGGTAAAATTAAAGCTTTCAAAATCACTGTTATTAATTACATTTATTATATGATCTTTTTTTAAAGTAAAAGGATTAATATTTTTTTGAGCACCAACATAAGATAAAACAGAAATTATCATTTGATTATTATACTCTGAAATCCATGATTCACCTCCTTTTACCTCTACTTCAAAGGATATTTCTGTTATAATACCATCTTCCTCGATGATTCTAAAATCAGGCAGAGGAAGACGATTAATTCCAACGTAAATGACTCTATTATTTTCCTCTGTATTACTGTCTGCCCACTTTCCGTTGTTATCTAAATATTTACCATTATTTATATCATAGTATTTCATAAATATATTATAATTTTCCACAAATTCAGATATATTTATATCTCCGCGGTTTTTTGGCAGTTCAGCCAGCATAACAGTAAAGGCTATTACACAAAACAAAAGTATATCTGCCGCAATATAAACAGCGGTACGAAAATGCTTTGTATCCTTGACCGTATAGCTTATTTCTTCATCCCACGGCTGTATTTCATTATCACTGCATTTTATAAAGCTTTTATAGTAACGAATAATATTATATATAGGAATACCATAACCCATACCTAGCCCTATAACATTCCACGTTCTTTCTAAAGCTTCCATATAGCTTAATCGTACTCCATCCGAATTTACAATATGTAAGCCTAAAATCAGTTTACCTATAGTAGTTCCAAACATACAGAGGAGGAGCGGCTCAATAAAAAGCATAAGTAAAAGTGTAATAAAGGAGTCTAAATATTTTTCCGGTATGCTGCGGTTTAGAATATTGACTTTTAGAAGCAATGATAGAATTACCGACCACACAACAGCATATATCATTATATCAAGGTGTCTTGCAAAGAAACGTCTCCATGGATAAAATACCTGGGGAAGCTTATCAGAATCGATATTGAAAAAATCTGTTTTAGTTTCTGATGCTGCTGCATTTATGTCTTCTAAATACTTTTGTGCATTCATACTGGAATATATTACATTATCATGAAGCATAGCTTTACATACACTTTGGGCATATTCTAAATCCTTCTTTTTTCCCTCGAGAATCGTGATATGATTATTAAGGATATCGATAAGCTCTTTTTTACCTGACTGTATATCTTTGATATCATCAAGTGTAATATGAAGCTGTCTCAGGAGTTTAATTTTCTTTAATAGTTCTAAATCATCCTGTGAATAATTCCTATATCCGTTTTTATCCCGTTCAGCGCAAAAAAAACCTTTTTTTTCATAAAAGCGTATATTAGCCCTCGTCATCTCCGATAATGTTTCAATCTCTTTAATTGTCATAAAATCCAACTCCCTTAAACTGTTTTGTTATCATACTACACTATAAAGTCAGTTTACAGTCAAGTACTTATTTCTATATCATAGCTACATTTGATGTAAACTAATCATGCATTATATAACAATATTTATGATATTTTTTAATACAGCTTTAGCGTTTTCCATCATTATTTTGTGACCCGCTTCATTCGGATGTAGTCCATCCTCCAAATATAAGTCAGATGTCATACCTGAAGAAAAATCTATATATGGCCATTCATCTTCAATTGCAAATCTCTTTAATTTACTTCTGTATATTTCCATTCTTTTTTTTAAAATATCCTGATCGAGAAAAATACTGTCCCATAAAATATTTTTATTATGATAAACCTTAGTCGGAATACCTATTACGGATTTTATATCATAATATCTTGCATATCTTGTCATAGCGAGAATATTGCCGATAATCTGCTCATCTGATATGTTGAGTGATAAATCATTGGTCCCCCCCATTATTATAACGTGTGACGGCGAATAATCGATTACCATACTTTTAAATCTTGCAAGCATCCCGGCAGTAGTATCTCCAGATATACCGCTGTTAATTATTTCTATATTCATATCATGGCTTAACAAATCACTCCACCTGCAACTTGTATCAATACCATAGCCTTCTGTTAGGCTGTCCCCCATACAAACAATTTTGTTTTTCATATACCTTCCTGCTTTCTTTATAATTTATTTTAATTGCTCTCTATAATTACGAATAATTTTTACTTTGACCAGTGCTCAGGTCTGATAAGCAATTTTGGAAGCTTTGTATCAGAATCACCTCTTGCTGAATTAATCTGCATCTGTGTAAGAAAAATGCTTTGTGAAAGGTCTGCTCCGCTGATATTGGCATCACGCATGTCAGCTCCTATTAAATCTGCATTCGTCAAATCAGATCCGCTTAAATTTGCTGCTACAAGGCATGATCCCCTCAAATCCGCACCCCTTAACTTAATTTTTCTGAGGTCTGCTCCAAAATAATCTGTTCTTCTATATTCAACATTCTTTTTTCCAGAGCTTCTATTTTTTCCGCCGAACTCTCGTAATCGTACATGCTCACTTATAATTCTAAGTAGCTTATTTATCTTATATCTGTGATCCGGCACATTTAAAGCTGACAGAGAATCTATGTCAAGCATTGTAAGCTGTTCGGTTTCGTCAAGCAATAAATTTATCTCTGCTTTTAAATTGATATCGTTTTGCAGAAAAAGCGCCTGAACCAGAAACCAAAGCATTTCGTGAAGCTGACTCATCACCAGAAATGCTTCAAACATTTTTGTTCTGATTTGAGGCTGCCGCATCCAGTTGCTTCCCTTGCAGGCAGCTTGAGCTGTCTTTTGACCTGCACCAATGCAATCATATGCGATACAGCCCTTAAGACCTTTCTTTTTCAAATTGTTATGAACTGAACATGTGAAATCCGGATTAAGGTTTATACATGGCTTGCCGGCATCCTTATCAGCCGGAAAGCCGTCAAAAGTCGAAAAATAAAGAGCGACACAGCAAAAACCGAAGCACATGCTGCAGTCGCATCTAAATTCCTTGTTTATCCTATCCTCATCAAAATATGTCATGTTAATTAACCTCATATAAAAATTAAATAATGTACAATTCATTATAATATAATTCCGGATAGGATGTCTATAAAATCTATCGTTATTTTTTAATGAAAAATATAATCATAAATTAACAAAGTCTGCTTTATCAAACGTCATATATATGGCAGTATTCGTTTTAAATAAATATCGTAAAAGATAAATAAAACACGACATTATAAAAACGCTAAAAGTAATTTTAGCGTCCCTTACCATCATTATTGATTAGCTGAAATTGTTTGTTTTATAAGTATAGCCTTCAATAAAGCAATACAAATTAAGTATAAATAAACAAGTTGCTAGCGTTTAATAACCGTTAACAGCATTTTAAATCTTTCTACTGCTTCAAGACCATGAGGAATGTCAGAAGGCATTATTATTGTCTCACCTTCCTTAACCGTAAAAACATCACCGCCTATTGTAATTGCAGCGGTACCATCCAATATTTGAACCATTGCATCTCCGGAGGTAACGTGAGTACTTATACCTTCTCCTTTATCCAATGAAAACAAGGTAATATTTGCATGCGGTATTTGAGCAATAGTTCTGCTGATAACCTGACCCTCTTGATATGAAATTAAGTCTTTTAAATTTAATACTTTTGAAAATTCAATATTTTTAATTAATTTATCCATCTTTTTCACTCCTTAATTTTGTTAATTATATTATAGGTTATTTATCGGTAAATAAACGTAACATCTGTTACAAATAATTAATTATAAAAAAAGACATATTGACGACGTACCGTCATCATGTCTTTTTATGTATAATTTTATTTTGCCGGAATAAATTCTCTTACTTTAATACCGTTGTTTTTAAGCTTTTCAACCAGCTTTTCAAGATTGTCACACTCAAGCCTTATAGAAATCTCCTTAACCTCCATAACTCCGGTATCCATCTGTACTATATTGGTTATATTTGCTCCATGTTTATATATTATTTCAGAAATTTTTGCTATAACACCGGAAAAATCACTTGTCAATATTACAAGCTTAGCATCATGCAAACCAAAAACCTTAATTATAACATCAAAAAGTGCTTTCTGCGTTAAAATTCCCAAGAAGTTATTATCATTATCAACTACCGGTAAAAATCTGATTTTTGATGTAAAAAATATTTCAGCGGCCTTTTCAACAGGAGTACTGTCTATTACCGCATCAAGGGGCGTAGTTATAAATTCAGCTACAGTCTTTTGAAAAAATTTGTTATAATCTGTTTCCCCTGACTTGAAAAATTCATCATAAATAAATTGCTTAGACAAGAAACCTAAAAATTTCTTTTCTTCAACTACCGGCAAAGATAAAAAGCCGTTCTCCTCAATAAGTTTAATTGCTTTTTGAGCAGTATCCTTTGGAGATAAAGTTGTAAGCTTATTTGCGGGTAAAATAATTGGTCTAATTAACATGTT
>DAIUCB010000129.1:0-8113 GCA_036846385.1 Bacillota bacterium
GACCCATAAACTTATAGGAAACCAGTGTAGCGAGGGCAATCAAAATGATTGGAATCGCTGTAGAGTACATCCCTACCGCAAGACCACTGATGATGGTAGTCGCAGGACCTGTCATGGACTGAGCCGCGATCTTCTTGACAGACTTGTAGTCGCCTGAAGTATAGACTTCTGTAACCTGTCCAATCAGCGTACCGGCGATCAAGCCTGCAACGACAGCAAATGCGGCATTCATGTTGCCAAACGCCATGTTGGAAAGGACAAATGCCGCAATGACGACAATGCCTGAGCTGACATAAGTACTCATTTTAAGCGCCTTGTGCGGATCAGACTTGTCATCACCCTTAACAAAGAAGGTCGCGACGATAGATGCAAGAATCCCCACTGTAGCCAGCGCGATTGGGAACAGGATGCCCGGCTCGTTGTAAAGGACAAAGCCTAATGTGACGGACGCAATGATGGAACCAACGTAAGACTCAAAGAGGTCAGCACCCATACCTGCAACGTCACCCACATTATCTCCAACGTTATCTGCAATAACAGCAGGATTTCTTGGATCATCTTCAGGAATACCTGCTTCAACCTTTCCAACTAGGTCAGCTCCAACGTCAGCTGCTTTTGTATAAATACCGCCGCCTACACGTGCAAACAATGCTACTGATGAAGCTCCCAAGCTGAAGCCGGTAATTATATTTGCATCTCTGAATACTATCCAGAATGTTCCGCAGCCCAATAGTCCAAGACCTACTACAACCATTCCCATTACAGAGCCGCCTGAAAAAGCAACATCCAAAGCCTTGTTCATTCCTGATTCTCTTGCTGCATTGGCAGTTCTGACATTCGCTTTTGTAGCCACTGTCATTCCGAAAAATCCCGCAAGAATAGAGAATGAAGCACCTACTGCAAAAGCTAGCGCTGTATACCAGTTTATAGCTAATCCTAAAATAACAAATAATACAACCGCAAATATTCCAACCGACTTATACTCTCTTGATAAGAATGCCATTGCTCCCTCATGAATATATGAGGATATTTCTTTCATTCTGTCATTACCGGCATCAACATTATTAATGGTAGACGCTTTGTAATAAGCAAATAGTAATGCCACAACCCCTACAATAGGGGCTATTATTAGTATTTCCATTTAATTCTTCCTCCATAGTTTCAATAAATATTTTTTCCATAACAACAAATTCCAAATATGTTATTATCAATACTTAGAATATTGCTGTTATTAAATTATATACAATCTTATTATTGAATAGCTACTAATATTAAAGAAGCTAATACAAATATAATTGCTGATACAGTTGTAAGCTTTTCAAGTTTACCTTCAAAGCTTCTGCCTTTGTTTCTACCCCAAATTGACTCTGCTCCGCCTGCTATTTCTCCGGACATTCCGGCAGACTTACCTGATTGCAGCAATATACTGGCAATAAGAACCAAGCTTGCAAGTATTAAAAAAATTCTAACTATTATTTCCACTAAATACACACCTCCTGTTATTCTTTAATTTTCATTGCATAACGTTAAGATTATAACACTAAATTATTCCGAAATCAACATAATTTTAGTGATAAACCGAATAAACAGACTTATTATACATTTTAATTATGGTGAATATTATATTAAAAATGTTTCCTTATTATTTTAAATTATAAAAAACTTCCATTCCCTTATATTGAGCCGCATTACCTAATATATCTTCCAATCTCAACAGTTGATTATATTTAGCAACTCTGTCGATTCTTGAAGGAGCTCCTGTTTTAATTTGACCTGCATTAACGGCTATTACCAAATCTGCTATAGTTGAATCATCTGTTTCGCCGGAACGATGTGATACGACAGCTGTAAAACCTGCTTTTTTTGCCATTTCAATAGCATCTAACGTTTCAGTTATAGTACCGATTTGATTCAGCTTAATTAAAATAGAATTTGCTGCCTTTAATTCAATACCCTTATTTAATCTTTCTGTATTAGTAACAAATAAATCATCTCCGACTATCTGAACTTTGTCTCCGAGTCTTTCAGTCAGCATTTTCCAGCCTTCCCAATCCTCCTCGTTCATACCGTCTTCTATAGAGATTATCGGATATTTTTTAACCAGATCTGCATAGAAATCTACCATTTCAGCTTGAGTAAATTTTCTGTTTTCACCTTCGAGAGTATAAATTTTAGTTTCCGGATTATATAATTCAGTAGCAGCTACATCTATAGCCAGCATTACATCCTTACCGGGAACATAACCTGCTTTTTCTATAGCCTCAACTATAGTTGCCAATGCTTCCTCATTTGAAGTTAAATTAGGTGCAAATCCGCCTTCATCACCTACGGCAGTGTTTAGACCCTTACTTTTCAACACACTTTTAAGGCTGTGGAATATTTCTGCTCCGATTCTCAATGCTTCCTTAAAGCAGCATGCACCTACCGGCATAACCATAAATTCCTGAATATCAACATTATTATCTGCATGCTGTCCGCCGTTTAATATATTCATCATCGGTACGGGAAGTGTTTTTCCGTTTACTCCTCCAAGGTATTGATATAGCGGAAGTCCCAATGTATCTGCAGCCGCTCTCGCACAAGCCATGGAAACTCCCAATATAGCATTTGCTCCAAGTTTTCCCTTGTTAGGAGTTCCGTCGAGTTCGATAAGCATTTTATCAATTAATATTTGTTCTAAGGAATCCCTTCCGATAAGCTCAGGAGCAATGATATTATTTACATTATCAACAGCATTCATTACACCCTTACCCAGATATCTCGATTTGTCACCGTCTCTTAACTCTACCGCTTCAAAAGCACCTGTTGATGCACCTGACGGTACTCCTGCCCTGCCGTATCCTCCGCTTTCTGTCCACACTTCGACTTCAACCGTAGGATTACCTCTTGAATCTAAAATCTCTCTTGCATAAACATCTGAAATAATTGTCATATTTATCCTCCAAAATATCTTATTTATGAATAATCAAACTTTCACCCGTCATTTCACAGGGTTTTTCCATTTCCATAAGCTCAAGCATTGTTGGTGCAACATCTGCTAAAATTCCCTCTTTGAGCTTTATATTTTTAATGTTCTGCACTACAATAAACGGAACCTTATTTGTAGTATGTGCAGTCATTTTAGTTAACGTAGTTAAATCCAGCAATTCTTCACAATTTCCATGGTCTGCTGTTATTATAGCAGTACCGCCGATTTTAATTATAAGGTTTACTATTTCACCAAGGCATTTATCTACTGCCTCAACAGCTTTTATTGCTGCATCGATATCGCCTGTATGCCCAACCATATCTGCATTTGCAAAATTTATAATCATTACTCCGTAAATATCTTTTTCAATTTCTTCAATAATCTTGGCTTTCAATTCAAAAGCACTCATTTCCGGTTTTAAATCATATGTTGCAACAGATGGGGACGGAATCAGTATTCGAACCTCATTTTTAAACGGATCTTCTATTTCACCGTTAAAGAAATATGTTACATGTGCATATTTTTCTGTTTCTGCCGCTCGTAATTGCTTTATACCATTATTGCTGATATATTCGCCCAGCGTATTATTTACAAAGTGAGGCTTAAAAGCAACTTCAACATTTTTTATTGTCTTATCATATTGAGTCATACAAATATATTTAACATTAACCTTTTTTCTTTCAAATCTGTCAAATTCCTCATCTACAAAGGCTCTGGTTATCTCTCTTGCTCGATCAGGTCTGAAATTATAAAATATTATCGCATCATTATCCCGTACCGTACATATCTCTCCGTTGGATTTCTTTATCAATATAGGCTTTATAAATTCATCGGTTACATTGTCTAAATATGAATCCTTAACAGCTTCCAAGGGGTTTTCATATATTTCACCTTGTCCTTTGACCAAGGTGTTATATGCTTTTTCAACTCTGTCCCATTGATTATTTCTATCCATAGCATAATATCTGCCCATAATAGTAGAAATATGTCCTATACCTGTTTCCTTTATTTTTTTTTCTAATTCCTTTATATAATTTACACTGCTTGCCGGTCCCACATCTCGACCGTCTGTAATGCAATGTATAGCTAATTTTTCAATTCCTTTGTCCTTAGCCAATTTAATTAAGCTGTATAAATGAGTATTGTGACTATGTACTCCGCCGTCTGACAGCAGCCCTATTAAATGCAATGTTGAATTATTTTCTTTTACATGATTGATTGCATTATTTAACGCCTCATTATTTTGAAATTCATTATCCTCAATCGATTTAGTTATTCTGGTAAAGTCTTGATAAATTATTCTGCCTGCTCCCATATTCAAATGTCCAACCTCTGAATTTCCCATTTGTCCTTTAGGAAGACCAACATCATATCCGCTGGCTGATAAAACAGTATTAGGATATTTTCTAATCAATAGGTCGTAATTTGGGGTTTTTGCTCTTTTTATCGCATTGCCTTCATAATCCGGTCCTATACCCCAACCATCAAGAATAATCAGTGCCGTTAATTTATTCATATTTTTCTCCTGTTTTCTATAGCATTGCACCTTTAATTATTTTTATAAACTCATCAGCCTTTAAGCTTGCACCACCGACTAACGCTCCATCTATATCGCTTTGAATTAAAATTTCTGCTGCATTATCAGCTTTTACACTTCCTCCATACTGGATAATTACATTTTGAGAAGCTTCTGCAGAATATAGCTCTTTAAATGTATTTCTGATAAAGGTTGCCATTTCATTAGCTTGGCAGCTGGTTGCATTTTTTCCTGTGCCTATAGCCCAAATTGGCTCATATGCAATAATAACATTCACTGCATATTCAGCACTTATACCATCAAGCGCGTTATATATTTGTCTTTTAACGGTTGCTTCCTGTTCTCCCTTTTCTCTTTGCTCCAGAGTTTCACCAACACAGAGTATCGGCTTTATGTCATATCGAAATGATGCCTTAAGCTTCTTATTGACTGTATCATCAGTTTCGAAAAAAAACTGCCTTCTTTCAGAATGTCCGATTATTACATATTCTACACCTAAATCTCTTAGCATTTCTGGAGAAATCTCACCGGTATAGGCACCGCTGCTTTCGTAATGCATATTCTGTGCACCGAGCCTTATTTTTTTATTGCTCAAGGCTTGCTTAACAGCATACAATGCGGTAAAAGGCGGACACACCAGTATTCCTATATTATCATTGATATCTGCTGTTAAGCTATTTAGCTCTTTAATCAACTTTAAGCTGTCATTAATATTGTTGTTCATTTTCCAATTTCCTGCTATTAATGGTGTTCTCATGTTTATCATGTTCTCCTTTACTTATTATCTACCGCATCAATGCCGGGCAAAAGCTTACCCTCCAAAAATTCCAGAGATGCTCCTCCGCCTGTAGATATATGAGTAATTTTATCTGCAAGTCCGACCTTTTCTATGGCTGAAGCACTGTCTCCTCCTCCTATAATAGAAACGGCAGCTGTGTTTTTTGCTATACATTCGGCAATATTGTTTGTTCCCTTTGCAAAATTATCCATTTCAAAAACTCCTAAAGGACCATTCCAAATAATTGTTTTTGAGTTATTTATAACACTGCAGAAGCTTTCTATTGTTTTTTCACCAATATCAAGTCCCATAAAGCCTTCCGGGATTTTATCAGCATCGACAGTAAAAAATTCAGTATCATTTTTAAATTCCTTTGCTGCTACTGTATCTACGGGTAAAAACAGCTTTACATTTTTCTCTCTTGATTTATTTATTAATTCTTTTGCCAAAGATATTTTATCCTCTTCCAATAATGAAGCTCCTACATTATAGCCTTTAGCCTTAAGGAAGGTAAACATCATGCCTCCTCCGATAATTATATTGTCTGCAATATTTAAAAGATTATCTATCACGGCAATTTTATCAGATACCTTTGCACCTCCCAAGATTGCAGTCAGCGGTCTTTTAGGGTTTTCAAGGGCATTTCCCATTATTTCTATCTCTTTTTCAACCAAAAAACCAACAGCTGAAGGTAAATATTTACAAATACCGACATTGGAGGAATGGGCTCTGTGGGCAGTTCCAAAAGCATCATTGACAAAAATATCACCTAATGAAGATAAATCCTTGGCAAAAGCGTCGCCATTTTTGGTTTCTTCTTTCTTAAAACGTGTATTTTGCAAAAGCATAACATCACCGGGCAATAGTTTTGCAGAGTCGGATTTTACATTGTCATCAACTACAATATCACAATCTTCAAAAATTACATTTTTGTTCAGCAAGGCGCTTAACCTTTCAGCAACCGGCTTTAAAGAATATTTTTGATTAGGCTCCCCATCCGGTCTGCCAAGATGAGACATAAGAATTACCGAAGAGCCCTTATCCAATAAGTAGTTAATGGTCGGAAGTGAGCTTGTTATTCTGATATCATCTGTAATATTACCGGCTTTATCAATAGGTACGTTGAAATCACACCTTACCAATACTCTTTTACCTTTAACATCAATGTCTTTTAAAGTTTTTTTATTCATTTTTAAAAGCCTCCATAATTGTTGAGAAGCGATAGAATTTTCTATCGCTAATATTTTTTCTTATTTCATTGCTCCCCAATATTTAGCCAACCTTACCAGCTGAGCAGTAAATGACATTTCATTATCATACCAGGCAATAAGCTTTACCATCTGTTTACCGTCAACATCAAGGATATTAGTTGATAAAGCATCAAAAGTACAGCCATATTTACTTCCGATTACATCCGATGATACAATCGGATCCTCTGTGTATGATAAGGTTTCATTAGAAGCTTCTTTGACTGCCATATTAATTTCCTCAACAGTTGCATTTTTTCCAAGCTCTACAACCAAATCCACAACAGAGCCTGTAATCGTCGGTACACGAAGTGCTATTCCGTCAAGCTTACCCTTTAAGGCAGGAAGTACAAGACCTACTGCTGAAGCTGCTCCTGTTGATGCCGGTACAATATTTGCTGCTGCAGAACGGCCTCTTCTGGATTTTATTCCCTTTTTATGAGAATTGTCAAGGATATTTTGATCATTTGTATAAGCGTGAACCGTTGTCATAAGTCCCTTTACTATTCCAAATTTATCATTAATTGCTTTAGCTAAAGGCGCAAGGCAGTTTGTAGTGCAAGATGCAGCAGAAACAATTGTCTCGCTTCCGTCAAGTATATCATGATTGACATTATATACTATTGTTTTTAAATCTCCCTTACCGGGTGCAGATAGCAATACCTTTTTAGCTCCGGCTTTAATATGCTTTTCTGCCTTTTCTTTTTCATTGAATTTACCTGTACAGTCAATAACTAAATCAACGCCAAGTGAACCCCAATTACAATTTTCAGGTTCCTTAATGCTTGATGTCAGAATTTTTTTACCGTCTACTATCAAAGCATTTCCCTCATAGGTGATTTTGTCTGTCATAAAATTACCCTGTGAAGTATCATATTTCAATAAATATGCTAATGTTTCAGCATCAGAATTAGTATTTATAGCAACGACATCAAAATCCTTATCCTGAATCATCAATCTCAATGCTAATCTACCAATTCTTCCAAATCCGTTAATCGCTACTTTTATCATGTTGCCCTCCATAAATTTATATATTATTATAACTAAATTCGGAAAATTCATGTAAATTTCCGATATTTTTAACTTTTAAAGCTCTAAAATTCTTTTAGCAGCTCCCTCATCAGTAACAAGTATAAAATTACTGTTAAATTTTGCAATAGCATATATTGCATCAGCCTTTGATTTTCCTGCTGCTACTCCCACTATATTTTTTATTTCTTCAAAGCTTTCTAATGTAATACCTACAGAATTTGTTTGCATTTTCATTTTTCCATCATGGTCGAAATAATAACCGAAGGCTTCAGCTATTAAATTTTCTTTCTCAATTTTTTCAAATACCGATGCATCGGCATTACGTCTTATTGCCATATCTCTGGCATTTCCAAGACCAAAAACAAGTAAATTTATTTTTTTTATTTCTTTAAGAACATCACTGATTATCTTATTGTTTTTCAGGACATTAAGCTCTTCATAATCCAAATTGTCAGGTATGTGCAACAGCTTGTATTCTGAATTCAGTTTTTCTGCCAAATTAGCAGCAATGGTGTTAGCCTGTATTTCCAATTCCTCATTTAATGCTCCTC
>DAIUCB010000130.1:0-8083 GCA_036846385.1 Bacillota bacterium
CGTCAATGATGTGCTCTACTATGTTACCGCAAATACTGCATCTGTAAAAATTACATTTTCCAGTCATATTAATCCTCCTCATCTTCAATATTATGTTTCATTTATTATACAATATTATTCCATAAAAAGCTACAATAAATTATCATAAAAATCAGAATGATTACTGCTTTATAAATTATCATTCCTGAAATGAAACGAAATTTCTTAATATTACCATATTAATTTTTTTAAAAAAGTCTTTACATTGTATTTGAGCTATGGTAATCTTAAAAAGAACTTTATATAACCGCTATGATAAGAAATAGTAAATATATCAGCTTTTTACAGAGAGTGCATGGATGGTGCAAATGCATAAGAGCCTATATTGAACACATCTTTGAGCTAATCGATGAAAAAAAGTAGTTGGATTCGGGTAGACACCCGTTACAGTGTCAAGGTATATTTGTACCTATTGAGTTTGATGTCGTGAGGCATCAAAAAATTGAGGTGGAACCACGTGATTAATACTCTCGTCCTCTGGCATTGCCGGATGACGGGAGTTTTTTAATATAAAAAAATAAAAATAGGAGAAGATAGAATGAAAAATATCAAAAAAAGTTTTAAATTAGTTTTCGCACTTATATTGGTGCTTGCTTTAACAGCAGGCTGCAGCAAGACAGCAGATGCTCCGGAGCAGCCTAAGGATGGAATCAGTTCAGAATTAGTATTAGGTTTAGATGATACCTTTGCACCTATGGGCTTTAGAAATGAAAAGGGTGAAATTGTCGGCTTTGATATTGACCTGGCTAAGGAAGCCGCAAAAAGAATGAATGTAACAATAAAGCTTCAGCCTATAGACTGGTCTATGAAGGAATCTGAGCTGGATGCCGGAAATATAGATTTTATATGGAATGGCTATACAGTAACCGAAGAAAGAAAAGAGAAGGTAGGATTTACGACACCATATCTTGAGAACAGCCAGCTTATAATAACAATGAAGGATTCAAATATAAATACTAAATCAGATCTGGCAGGCAAAATGGTTGCAGTACAGGCAGAATCAAGTGCATTAGATGCTATTAAAGCCGAAGGTGATATAGCTTCATCCTTTAAAGAATTAGTTGAATTTTCAACTAATAATGAAGCATTTATCGATTTGGAATCAGGACGTACTGATGCAATAGTTGTGGATGGTGTTTTGGCAAGATATTATATGAAACAAAAAGGTGATAATAATTATAAGGTTTTAAAAGAGGATTTTGGCGATGAGGAATATGCTGTCGGCTTAAGGAAAGGCGATACTGAATTGCTTGACAAGCTGAACAAAGCATTCGATGAAATGAAAAAGGATGGAACTTACGATAAAATTTATTCTAAATGGTTTTCAGAAAACTAACAATAACGGGATAGGATGTGAGCAGGTTGGAAATTAAAGTTTTACAAATGCTAATGCCTCTGACGATTGAAGGGCTTAAATCAACACTTGGAGTTTTTATAGTTACACTTGTTGTTTCATTGCCATTATCAATTGTAGTTGCAAGGCTAAGAATATCAAAAAATATATTTATATCTAAGCCGGTAGGAATTTATATTTATATAATGAGAGGTACTCCGTTGCTTCTGCAGCTGATGTTTATTTTCTTCAGCTTTCATTTTATCCCTGTTATAGGCTATGCTTTCAGCAGATTTCAGGCGATTTTTATCGCCTTTATACTGAACTATACGGCATATTTTGCTGAAATATTCAGAGGGGGCATAAATTCAATCGATATCGGACAATATGAGGCTGCTGAAGTATTAGGCTTCAGCAAGGCTCATACCTTTATTAAAATAATATTGCCTCAGGTTATTAAAAATGTAATGCCGTCAGTGGCTAATGAGGTTATCACTCTTGTGAAGGATACCTCACTCGTTTATATTTTGGGAGTAAGCGACATATTAAAGGCAGCTAAATCAGTTTCAAATGTATATGCTACCTTTAGCCCATATATTTATATCGGTATTTTGTATTTGGTAATTACAGCAATGATGACCAAGCTTCTTGAAAAAATAGAAGATAAATTTAATTATTACAGATAGGAGGGATGAAGGTATGGTATTAGAAGTATTAAATTTAAGTAAAAGCTTTGATAAAACAAAAATATTTGAGGATATTTCCTTTTCTGTGGACAAAGGTGAAATAGTATGTATAAAGGGTAAATCGGGTGAAGGCAAAACAACGCTGCTGAGATGTCTGAATAACCTTGAAAAGGCAGACAATGGCACTATAAAGATAAAAGATTTATACCTATGCCGGGATATAAAAAATCATATAAAATATGCCGGAAAAATCGAGCTTCAAAAAATCAGACAAGAAATAGGTCTCGTTTTTCAAGGCTTCAATTTATTTCCTCATATGACAGTAAAAGAAAACATGCTTGAAGCACCTATGTTTCTGAAAAAAATGTCAGCTGATGATATTGAAAACCGTTCAGATTACCTTATCTCTGAATTGGAGCTGGATGGCAAGGAGGACAGCTACCCCTATCAGCTGTCGGGTGGACAAAAACAAAGAGTTGCAATTGCAAGGGCATGTATGCTTAATCCTTCAATCCTATGCTTTGACGAACCGACCTCCGCACTTGATGAAAGTACGAGAGGTCAGATATCAAAAATAATCAGAAAGCTTGCAGCTCAAGGTATAGCAATTATTATAGTAACCCATGATAATGCTTTTGTAGACGAAATAGCGGAAAGAGTAATAACCTTGTCAGAGGGAAAAATATCGGAAAAATAATGCGGTTACTCTAAGGTTTAGCCTTATCTCCAGGTTAGCTTTTCCATGGCTATATGACTTCTGTACCATTCATCATTTTGCAGCAGCGCTTCAGGAGAACCTGAATTTTTTATTCTGCCCTTTTCTAATATAACTACAGTATCTGATGCAATGATTGATGACAAGCGGTGAGATATTGATAAAATTGTATGATTTTTGCCGGCTTTTTGAAGCACAGACACAATTTTATCTTCAGTAATAGAATCTAAATTTGCAGTTATTTCATCCAGAAGCAAAATAGGAGGATTTGTTACAATCGCTCTTGCTATGGCAATAAGCTGTTTTTGCCCCTGTGAAAATATATTTTCATTTTTCACCTCAGTATTATAGCCATTCTCTAAATTCTGAATATAATCAGTCATACCTACAAAATCTAAAGCTGCTTTTATTTGTTCCATACTGATACTGCTATCCTTGAGGCTTACTTGCTCTGCAACGGTACCATTTACTATATTCAATCCCTGATCCACATATCCGAATATATTTCTTTTATAATAATTGGGTATATCGTATACATTTATACCGTTTATAGTGATGCTGCCCTTCGTTGGCTTAAGCAAGCCTAAAACAAGCTTAAACAATGTTGTTTTACCTACACCGGTTCTGCCTGCAAAGGTAACCTTCTCATCAGGCTTAATCTGCAAATTTATATCCTTTAAAATTTTCGTTCCTCCTTCATAGCAAAAGGATACATTATCAAAGGATAAATTAAGCTTTTTATTTACTGCAGATTTTATATCGGTGTAATCAACCTTTTTATCATCCTCCCTCTCATCGTAGAATTCATTGACTCTACGGATACCGGATATTGACTGCTGGATGTTTTGCAGCTCCATTCCAAGACTTTCAATAGGATTAAATAAGCTTGTTATTAAATCTATTGAGGCTGCTATCATACCAAGTGACATATTGAAAATATTAAGCTGCTTTGCTGAAAATATGACAACTAAGGCGATTACGACTGCTTTGATTATAATTATTACAGGAGAAAATACGGAATCATAAAAGTTCACCCTTTCAATTGTTTGAAAATTATCCATCAGCACATCCTTATATCTTTTTTCCATATATGCTTCCTTGCTGAAGGATTTAATCATCTGAATGTTTTTAAAGCTTTCAGATATGTGATTGTTTACCTTTCCTGTCAATTTCCTATTTTCAAGCTGAGCAATTAACATCTTTTTTTGAAACAGCCTTGTGATAAAATATATTACAGGCAGTAATAATAAAATGATGATACCAAGTCTGCAGCTGAAAATCCAAATTGAAACAACAATGCCTGATATTTTTAGGCAGTCGATTATCATTCCTATCATACCGCTTGTAAACATAGAATTTATTGCATCTACATCGTTTGTGAATCTTGAAACTACACTTCCCGACTCATTTTGAGTGAAAAATTCGGCATTAATTTTATGAAGCTTTACCATCATTTCATATCTTATTTCTTTAGTGATTTTTTGTCCTATTACTGTTAAAATTGCTTCTTTAATAAAACCTAGGATACCGATAAACAATATTACTCCCATATAAATTAATGCAGAAAGCAAAAGACCGTCAGTGCTTTTTTTCATAAAATTATTATCTATTATATATTTTAATACCTGAGGAGGTATTAATCCGGCAGCTACTACACCGATTATCATCAAAGCTAAAATAACTGCCAAGCCTTTATTACCCTTAATTACATTTATGATTGAGGTTTTTACAAGACTATTTTTCTTCATTTTCATCACCTGCCGAACCCTGAAGATTGTATATCGCTTTATATAGCTCGGAGTTTTCCATAAGCTCTCTGTGTGTGCCGTATTCTGCTGTTTTGTCGCTGTGCAGCAGTATTATTTTATTTATTTTACTGAAAATAGACAGTCTGTGAGATATGATAATAATTAAGCTTTGTTTATAATTATTTCTCAGATTTTCTATTATTTTTTCCTCTGTTTTCATATCAACAGCAGAAAAAGGATCATCAAGTACTATTATTTTACTTTTATTAAGCAGTGTTCTGGCAAGGGCTATTCTTGATTGTTGTCCTCCGCTTAACCTGATTCCGCCATTTCCGACTGTGGTATTTAGCCCTTCAGGCATTTCCTCCAAATCATTATCAAAGCAAACATCCTTTAATACGTCTGATATATCTTTGCCGCTCCCTAATGCAATATTGTTGTAAATTGTGTCGGTCAGAAGCTGAGGTCTATGACCTAAGTATGAAATCATTTGACTTCTTTCATATTCTGAGTAAGCCATTAGCTCCTTTCCGTCTATTTTAATACTGCCCTCATAGGGATATAAGCCTAAAAAGCATCGTCCCAGAGTTGATTTTCCAGATACAATAGGTCCTGATATTCCGATAATTTCACCCTGATTACCTTCAAAGGAAATATTTTTTATGATATACTCAGAGCCTGTTAAATATGAAAAGTAAAGCTTTTTAACTGAAAGGCTTGTACTCTTCATAGTGATGCTTGATGAATCCTCCGATTCTTTGTATTCCTTTAAATACGGTTTAATTCTTTTCCATGATATTTGTGATTTCTGCACCGAATTAAAAAGCTTAGCTGCTTTACTTGCTTTTATTGATAAAGCGCCAAACATAGAAATATAAGCAGAAAAAGTCCCAACTGTCCAAATATCATCAATTACCATTTTCCCTCCCATATAGATAACAATAATAACGCCGAGCATTGCAATTACATTATAAATAGGCTGCATTGAGTTCTCTAAAAGATTTGCCTTTATTGCTTTATTCTGCAAATCCTCCAGCTCCTTATAATAGCTGTCAGCATTTTGATGCTCCATGCCTGCAATTCGATATATCATTGCATTTTCTATAAAGCTATATGTAACGTCAGCAATATTGCTGCTTTTATTTCTAAATTCTATTGAGTATTTATATATTATACTTTTCAACTTTTCTGCTAAAATCATAGCAACCGGTACAAATATAAGGGATAACAGAGTTATTTGCACATGAATACTTAACATATATATAATATATGTTACCATCATTACACCGGTGTCGAATATTTCTGTAGTAAATTTACGCATACCCTCTACGCACAGCTCTACATCAGCTACGGCTCGTGTCATTAAATTTCCTGTGTTTTCATCATCCAGCTCAACAGCACTTTTATGCATTATATTGTTATAAATCATTAACCTCATCGAAGCAATAGTGCTGTTAGCAAAACGCCTTATGTAAAAGCGTTTAAAATATCTTAAAATTTGAATCATTAAAATAATTGAAACAAATTTTGCTCCAATTATTGCTGTAGATTTTAAACTGTCGCCATTTACTATTGAATCAATCATATAACCCTGGAATATAGGTCCTAATATCATTGAAATATTGTATGATAACCCGAATATTAATATTAGAAACACAACTGATTTTTCCTTCTTCCAATAATTTATGATTTTATTCGGTTGCTTAATTGGCAGTATTTTTAACTTTGTCATTAATTTTACCTCTTTTATTGTTCAGCAATTTCCCTCATATACATATCGTAAAGTTTTCCGTGCTGTCTCAGCCAAACGATAAATCAATGCTATATCCGTCGGGCTTTTATCCCTCATTTTGTAGCATGGGAAAAAACGCGACAGGTGCAGCGGAATATCAGGGTTTATCGATGCTATAAATTCAGAGAGATTACGAATTTCATCCTCTCCGTCATTTTCTCCCGGAATAATAAGCGTTGTAATTTCAACATGACAGCTTTTGGAAGATAATGCAATGAATTTTTTCACTGTTTCCAAATCTCCCCCGATTCTATGATAAAACTCCTCAGTAAATCCCTTCAAATCTATATTTAATGCATCGATATATTGGATTAAAGCTTCCATTGGCTTCTCACAAAAGCAGCCGTTAGTTACTAAAACATTTTTAAGTCCTTTCTGCCGTACCAGTTCAGCACAGTCTCTGACATATTCATAGCCTACAAGAGGTTCATTATATGTATAGGCTATTCCGATGTTGCCGTTAGGCTTTAAATCTAATGCCACCCTCACCAATTCCTCCGGTGTTACAAATCGAGCCGTAGCTTCCTCCTTATTGGCCATAGAAATGCCATGATTCTGACAAAATGAACATTTTAAATTGCAGCCAAAGCTTCCTACAGATAGTATCTGAGTGCCGGGATAAAATCTTTTTAAGGGTTTTTTTTCAATCGGATCTAATGCTATACTTGTCAGCATCCCATAATTGATTGCTTTTATTTCTCCGTTTATGTTGCTCCGTGCGCGGCACAGACCGATTTGATTTTCGCTTAGGCTGCAAAAGTGGGGACAAATATTGCATATTACTCTGCTCATTTGTGTCTTACCACCTCAAATCTCTCCATCGTATATTTTTCACCCGGCAATATACCGGCTTTTTGCAAAGCAATGCTAACCTGCTTGTCGGGAGTATCGATTCCATCCAGATTTGGCAGCAGCAAGCCCCGCTTTTTACCTTTGGTTACAATAACACCGTAACGCTTTGTATCCAGCTCCTCAATCGATTGTATCGGCTGTGATACATCAAGCACATCTACACTGTATTCGATTCGAGAAAGCTCATCTTCTGTCACAGGGTAAAATCGCGGATCCTCAGTTCCGGCACTTATCGCATTTTGTATTATTTCATCTGCAATACATTCGCAGGTAGGTAAAATCGTTCCGATACAGCCCCTGAGATTTCCGTCCATTTTTAATGATACGAAAACTCCTGCACGGTTTTTTAGCATTGACTTTTCCATACCTTCACTTTTTTTAATCCGTTTCCGATTAATTATATAGCTTTCAAGAGTTTGACGTGCAAGACGAACATATGCATCCTCCTCCCTCTTTAATGCTTCCAGCCGCTCTTCTTCATTTGATAAATAAATTTTATCAAAATGTCTGTTTTCATCTTTTCCGACTATGATAAATTCTGCAGCTGCATATCCCACACCAAAGGGTCCTTCATAGGATAATAGGTCTGATTTTACAGCTTTACCATCAAGAGCACCGGCCATTATAATAAAGGAACGTAATCCGCATTCTGCGGCAGCTTCACAAAACTCTTCATCAAATTTAAGAAGCTTTAAAAAATCTCCGTTTCTGAATATACCTGTCAGCTCCCGATCAAAAATTGCACCCTCCTCTCTATAACCATAGGGTCCTTCATCCTTTAGCATATGAGATAAATCTCCGCTTGCAATTAAAATTATCCTTTTATCACTTTCTTCCGCTATCTTCTGTATACATTTGCCAAAATTATAATGTTCTAAGAACGATAAGCCTGAAATAGAAATTCGCACCAGCTTGTAA